>DASVPJ010000006.1:0-35368 GCA_036382875.1 Mycobacteriales bacterium | reverse complement strand
CGCGCGGATGGCCGTCCGGACCGCGGTCGCGGTCAAGACCGGCGGCGTCAGCGCGGTCGCGCGCACGGCGGTCGGGGGTGCGCTTCCACCCACGCGCGGAGGAGCGGGTGGAGGAGTGACCCCCAGCGGCTCGTCGGGTGGGGCTGCTCCACCTGGCTGACCTGCGGTTTCTCCTTCGTGCGTGCGCGGTTCGTGGCACTTGGTCGGGACCGCTTCGCGCCCCCGACCAAGTGCCACTCCCTCGACACGCACTTCGGAGAGGGAGGCAGGTCAGCCAGGTGGAGCAGCAGAGCAACAGCAACAGCAGAAGAGAGAGGTAGAGAAGTGAGAGAGAACAAGATCAAGAAGAGCAAGGACAAGGACCGCGGGGGACGGGTCAAGAGGTGGCGGCGCGGGTTCGTCGCGGCGCAGGTGGTCGTCATGGTCGGGGCGTCGAACGCATGGGCGGCGCCGGGTGACGACGGGATGGCTCAGGTCAAGTCGTTCGCGAACAACCTCGCCAACTACGTCACCGCCATCGCCGCCAGCGTCGCCGTGCTGTTCATTGCGATCAACGGCGTCAAGTACACGACCGCCGGCGGCAGCCCGAGCAAGCAGCTCGAGGCGAAGAACGGGCTCGTCGCCGCCGGTGCCGGTCTCGCGATCGCGTTGTCCGCCCGCGTCATCGTCGGGCTCGTCGTGGCGGCCCTCCAGTGAACGCCCAGCGCGTGACCGTTCCCGTCCCGGCCGAGACCGGGGTGGAGGACCGGCTCGCGGGTTCGCTGACCTTCCGCCACGCGGCGTACCTCGCGATCGCGGCGGCCGGTGTCGCCGTGATGCTGCTCGGCGAGCGCTCGCCCGTGCGCGTCGTCGTCGGCGCTCTGCTCGCGTTCGCGGGTCTGGCGGGCGCGATGGTCCGTCCCTACGGGGAGCCGCTCGACCGGCTCTTGCCCGCGGCGCTGGCGTACCTGCGACGTCGGCGCGCGGAGCGGCGAACGGCGGCACAGGCCGCGGCAGAGGCTGTCCCGCCGGCCGAGCCGGAGCCGGCGCCCGAGCCGGAGAGGGTGGACGAGGAGGTCGTCGCCCCGGCGCCGCGCCGCCGTCTCCCGCTCCGGCCGGTGCTGGTCGGTGTCGCCCTGGCCGCGGTCGTTGCGGCGGCCATTGCTCGGTGGCCGCACCCGGCACCTCCGCCGCCCGCGCGGGTGGTCGTCGTGCCGGTACCGGTCGAGGTGGTCGACCCGTGGGAGGAGGCGATCGACGATGCGGTGGACGCGTGGCTCGACGACATCGCCGCCTCCTGACGCGCCGGTGCTGCTCGACCTGCCGGACGTCTCCTTGCTGGACGAGGACGGGCAGCTCGACGTCCTCGCTCGGCTGGTCGCGCTCCTCGACGCGGGACGTGCGGTGCAGGTCCGGCACGAACGCCGTCACGTCGCGATCGACGCCACGGGCCGTTCCGCGGAGGCGGTGCTGACGCGGCAGCTCGCAGCCGAGGCGATGGTGTGGCCGACGCAGCTCATCGGCGCAGGCGGGTCGGAGGGCACGGTGTCCGACGGCGCGGTCGGCGCGTCGCCCGGCGTAGTGCACGAGCACGCGACGTGCGTCGAGCTGGACGACGAGACGTGGGCGCGGACGTTCGTGCTGTCCCGCTGGCCGGCGCAGGTGCCGCTCGGCTGGACGGGCTCGCTGCGCGAGGTGGCCGACGTGGTCGTGCTGCACCTGCGGCCGGTGCCGGTCGCGGTGGCGGCGGCGCATTTCCGCCGCCGGGTCGCGACGCTGATCTCGACGGCTGCGGTGGACGAGCAGGCGGGCCGGGTCGCGGACCCGGAGACCGCGCAGGCGATCGACGCCGCGGAGTCGCTGTGGGAGTCGGTGCAGGCAGGCGCGACGACGGCGTGGTGGGTGCAGCTGCTGCTCACCGTCGTCGCTCCCGACCGCGCGACGCTGGACGAGCGGACCTCGGCGCTGCGCGACGCGCTCGCCCCGTGGCGGGCGGACGCGCGGCTCGTCGCGTTCCGTCAGCGCCGGGCGCGGGAGGCGACCGTCCCTGGTGGCGCTCCGTTGCCGGATGCGTGGCGGATGCTCGACGCGACGTCTGCGGCCGCATCCATCCCCACCCCGCTCGGCCCGGTGACGCCGATGACAGGGGTGCTCGCGGGCGTCGACGAGGCGAGCGGGGCGCCGCTGCGCGTCGACCGGTTCGCGCTGCACAACCCCGCCCGTCTCGTCGTGGGGACGAGCGGCGCCGGCAAGTCCTACGCCACGAAGCTGGAGGTGTGCCGCTGGCGGGTGCGCGGTGCGGAGGCCGTGGTCGTCGACCCGGAGGGCGAGTTCACCCGGCTCGGCGACGTTCTCCAGGGCTTGGTGCTCGCCGTCGGCGAGGAGCCCGCCGGGCTCGACCCGGTCGGTCTGGCGACGCGGCCGGGACTCGCGGCCGCCGAGGGTTTGGCGGTCCTGGCGAGCGTCGCCGCGGCCCTGCTCGGCGGGCCGCTGTCGGCCGTGGACCTGGCGCTGCTCGACCGGGCGCTGATGGTGCTGCGCGCCGATGTCGGGCACCGGGCGACGATGGGCGACCTGCTCGGCGTCCTCGCGGACATCGAGACGCACCCGCCGTTCACCGGTGCTGACCTGGCCGCCCGCCTGTCGCCGGCCGCGTCGGGCAGCCTGGCGCAGCTGTTCGCGGCGAACCCCGACCTTGACGACCCGCCGTCGCTCGTCGTGTTCGACCTGCGGTCGGTGCCGGCGCGGGCGCGGCCGGCGGTGATGGCATGCGTGCTCGCGTGGACGTGGGACCGCGCGACCACCGGCGCCGTCGCCACACCGCGGCTGCTGGTGGTGGACGAGGCGCACCTGCTGCTCGACGACCCCGCCGCCGCGGAGCTGCTCGCGCAGTTCGCCCGCCGGGCGCGGAAGTACCACCTCGGCGTGGACGTCGTGACCCAGCGGCTCGCGGACTTCCTCGGCAACGCGGCGGGGCAGGCCGTGCTCGCGAACACCGCGACGAAGCTGCTGCTCGGCTGCGAGGACCACGACCGCGCCGCCGTCGCGGCCGGGCTCGGGCTCACCGACGCGGAGGCCGCGTTGCTGCGCGCCGGACGCCGCGGCCACGGGCTGCTGCTCACTCCGTCGCTGCACGCCGCGGTGCGGGTGGTCGCACACCCCGCTGAGCACGAGCTCGCGTCTACCGGGCCGAGGTCACGATGAAGCGCCTCCTCGCCATCGTGCTCGGCGCGGTGCTCGGGCTGCCGCTGCTCGCCCTCATGGTCGTCGGCGCAGCGACGTCGACGCCGACGGTCGCGGTCGCCGGTGACGACACGGCCCAGGTCGCCGCCGCACCGGAGCCGTTCCGCGGCTTCTTCATCGAGGCGGCGCGGCGGTTCGTGCTGCCGCCCGCGCTGCTCGTCGCCGTCGCCGACATCGAGTCCGGCTTCGACCCGAACGCGATCGGCGAGCCCATCCCCGGCGGCCCGGCGGAAGGGATGATGCAGTTCCTCCCCGGCTCGTGGGCGCGGTTCAACGTCGTGCCCGGCGCGACGCCCTACGACCCGCGCGCCGCCGTCTTGGCAGCGGCGAACCACCTGCTCGCGAGCGGGCGGCTCGACGGCGGCGGGTGGGACGCCGCGCAGGGTCTGACCGGCTACGGCAACTCCACCGCCTACGCGACGACGGTGCTGGCGAAGGCCGCCGAGTACGGCTACCACTACAGCCCAACTGCGCCGCCACTTGATGCCACCCGTTACGTCTTCCCGATGGTGCCGCCCGGCGACTACGTGGACGGCCACCACGACTACCCGGCGAACGACATCTTCGCCGCGATCGGCACTCCGGTTGTCGCGTGCGTCCGCGCCGAGGTGCTGCGCACCTCGCCCGTCGAGACGGGCAAGGGCGGGATCACCGTGACGCTGCGCGGCGAGGACGGCTGGCGCTACTACTACGCCCACCTCGCGGTCCTCGACCCGGCGATCCGGCCCGGCGTGGTGGTCGAGGCCGGCGCGCGGCTGGGGTTGTCCGGCAACACGGGCAACGCCCGCACGACTGAGCCGCACCTGCACTTCGGCGTCAGCAAGACCGGCTCCGTCGCCGGCGAGATCAACCCTTATCCGTACCTACGACTGTGGGAGAGCGACCATGTCCCGCGCACCTGAGCCTCGCGTCTGGCTGCACGTCGTGGTGCCGCGCGACAACCGCTCCGCACCATTCACCGCCGAGCAGCTCTACGCCGCGCTGCACGCCGCCACTGCGCGGCGGCAGTGGACCGAGGTCGCGCTCGTCGGGGCGCCACGACACGTCGGCATCTACCTGCGCGCCGAACGCTCCCGGGTCGCGCCGGTGCGCGCCCTCGTCCGGGCGACGTACCCGGACGTGGAGGTGCTGCTCGCCGACCCGCCGCTGCCCGCGGCACCGCAGGCGGTGATCGGAGCACGGTGGCGGCTGCGCGAGCACCCGGCGTTCCCGGTCAAGACGGTGCGCGAGTTCGAGAACAGCGAGCCGATGGCGATGACCCTCGGCGCGCTCGCCGAGGCGGTCCAGGGCGAATGCGGCGTCGTGCACCTGGCGCTCGCGCCTGCACCAGCGCGGTTCCACCGCGACGCGAGGGCGCTCGCACTCGCGCTGGCGCGCGGTGAGGTGCCGCAGCCGCTCTGGGCGCGGGCGCTGAACGTCCCGCTGGACATCGTCGAGACCGTGGTCGCGTCCCTGCTCTCCACGCCGACCGACGTGCCGCCCGCACCGCCGCCGGTGGTGCACGCCGACCTCGACGCGCAGCTGAAGTGGGTCAACGGCAAGGCCGCGCAGGCTGCCTTCACCGTGACCATCCGCACCGCCTGGGCCGCGGGCACGATAGACCGCGCGACCGAGGGTCACGCGGCGCTCGCCGCGGCACTCGGGCAGTTCGCGGTGCCGGGTCAGAACGCGTTCGAGCCCGCGTCGCGGCTGTCGGTCGACGGCTGGAGCGACGTGCTGGCGGGGGAGGTCGGACGCCGGGAGCGCGTCGTTCTCGGAACGGCGGAGCTCGCCGGCCTGTGCCACCTGCCGGGACCGGACCTCGTCGTGCCGCACCTGGCGCGGACCGGCGCCCGCCGGCGCGAGCAGCGGCACGTCGTCGCGGCGGATGCGCTGGTGCTCGCCGAGACGACGCACCGCGACCGCCATGAGCCGGTCGGCGTGCGGGTCCGCGACCTGATGACCCACGGCTACGTCGTCGGCCCCTCCGGCACCGGCAAGACGACGATGTTGGTCCGGCTCGTTCTCGAGCTCGCCGCTCAGCGCACCGCCGCCGTCGTGCTCGACCCCCACGGCGACCTCACCCGCAACGTCCTCGCGACCATCCCGGATGACGCTGCCGACCGGGTCCGGCTGTTCGACATCACCGACCCCGCGTCGCTGCCGACCATCAACCCGCTATGGCTGCCGCCGCAGCCGAACGACAGCGCCGCCGCGGTCGCGCGCGCGGTCCGCAGCGCCGCGGTCACCGCGGTGTTCGCCGACCTGTGGCGGCTGGACAAGGCGAGCGCGCCGAACCTCATGCACTTCCTCGAAGCCGCGCTCGCGGCGCTCGTCGCGACCGGAGACGGCTGCCTTGCCGATCTGCCGCGGTTCCTCACCGACGCGCCGTTCCGCGCTGACGTCGTGCGCCGCGCGAACGATGCGCGGATCGACGCGCGGTGGCGGGAGTTCGGCAGCCTCGCGCCCGACGACCGTTCGCGGACGGTCCGGGCGATCCTCAACAAGGCGGCCGACTTCGACCGCAACCCCATCCTCGCCACGATCTTCGGCGACCCCGGCCCCGGGTTGCGGCTCGACGAGGTCATGGACAACGGCCAGGTGTTCCTCGTGAACTTGCCGCGCGGACTCGTCCCCGAGGGCACCGTCGAACTCGTCGGGTCCCTGCTCGTCACGCAGCTCTACCAGGCCGCGCTCGCCCGCGAGGCCCGGCCGCCCAGCGAACGGCCGCCTGTCGTCGCGGTCATCGACGAGTTCCAGGAGTTCGCACTCTCGACGTTCGCGAAGATCGTCACGGCGACGCGGAAGTACGGCCTCGGTCTCGTCGTCGCGAACCAGAACCTGTCCCGGCTGCACGCCGTCGGCGCGGACGTGCTGTCCACGCTCCTCGCGAACGTCGGCACCCTGGTCGCGTTCCGAACCGGCAGCGCCGACGCCGAGTACCTCGCCAGCATGTTCGACCCGTTCGACGCCGACGACCTCCGGGCGCAGGCCGCGCACGAGTGCTACTGGCGGCTCACCGTCGACGGAACGCCGCAGCCGGTCGTCTCGGCCCGGTCGCTGCCGCCCGTCCCGCCGTGCCGTTCTGGCCCCGGCCTCGACGAGTTCGCCGCGGTCGCCCGGGTCGCGGGACGACCACTCGTCATCGGGTCGGCCGCCGTCGCGAAGGAGGTGTTCGGGTGAGCCGCCATGTCGCGCTGACGCCACGGGACCACGAGCTGGTGCGCTGCGTGTGGGCGTTGGGCTGGGCGACGTCGGAGGTGCTCCGTGAGGTGGTCGCGCCCGCGACGCAGGTGAAGACCCTCACGCGGCGCCTCGGGCAGCTCGTCGACGCCGGGTACCTGCGACGCCGCCGGATCGTCGGCGGCGTCGGCCACCTCTGGCTCTACGGCACGGGTCGTCTCGCTCCGGCCCTCGACCCGGCGTTCCGTGAGGCATGGCGGCCGTCCGACGCCCAGGTGCTGCACACGCTGGCGGTCGGCGAGACGCTGGCGGCGATCGTCGCTCCGGGCCGGCTCGGCAGCCTTGTCGTCACGTCGTGGCAGGGCGAAGCCGCGCTGCGTACCTGGCACTGCGCCGGCCAGCCGGTCGCCGACCTGTACGTCGAGTGGACGAGTCCGAGCGGCCGCGGCGCGTGGCACGTCGAGGTGGACCGCGGCACCGAGGCCCGCAACGCGTGGCGGCGCAAGCTCGTCCGCTACCTCCATGTGCGGAGCGCCCTCCCGCTCGTCGTCACGACGAGCGACACCCGCGCCCGCAACCTCGCGCTCCTCGCCCGCGAGCTCGGCGTCGACGCGCTCACCACGGACGCCGCGGCGCTGCGCGGCGAGGCGGTCCCCCAGGTCTACGACGCCGTCAAGGGCTGCCGCCGACCTGTGGACTACGCCACGTCCTGACGAGGTTGTCCACAGATTCGCGCGCCGCTCTTGCAGTCCTCGCGGGGTAGAGCAAACTCCCAACTATGGTTGGGAACAGTGGGAGACTACTCGATGTCGTCGAGCCTGCTCATGAGCTGCGTCGGCTTGGTGTCGAGCGCTCGGGCAAGGCGCACCACGACGGCAACCGTCGGATTCCGCTCGCCCTGCTCGATCTCGGACAGGTACGTCGCGCTGATGCCGGCGCGCGCGGCGAGGTCTACCTGGCTCACCTTGCGTCGGCGCCGCAACTCGCGAACCCACGCTCCGAACGCACGGCAGATGCGCGCGTCCCCGTCGTCGGCCACGCCCGAATCGTACGGACGCGATCACCGGAACACCTCACCGCCGCTGGCGCACCCGCGCAGGCGGCGCACTCACCCACGGGAGGACGAATGACTGAGACGATCACCGACACGGGCGGGACTTACCTGGTGCTGCGCGTCGCCGCGGCACCGGACTTCGGTGAGGGCGGTACGGACGACGCGCGGTGGTGCGCGCACATCTGTGACCCGGCGAGCCCGCTGGCGGGCATCTACGCGTTCGGGTCGGCACTGTCGGAGGTCCGGGACGCGGTCGCGGTGCTGGCGTGGGCGGCGGTGACGGCGGGGGAGCTGGCGTCGTTCGGGTACACGACCGACAGCCTGGCCGGCATCCACCTGGCGCTGACCACGACGACTCCGTACGAGGCCGGGTGGCTCGCGATCGCCGTCGCGAACCACGCGGCGTAGGGGGTCACGATGACGGAGAACGAGGTGCGGAACGACGACACGGTGACGCGGGTCCCCTGGGAACGGCGGGCCGCGTGCGCCGGCCGCTCGGCGATGTTCGACGACGCTAACCGGACCGGGGAGGCGTTGCGGCTGTGCGCGCGGTGCCCGGTGCTGGCGCAGTGCCGCACGTGGGCGCTGACGACCGCCGTCGCCGGCGTGGCCGGTGGCATGACGGAGGGATCGCGCGCGGCGTGGCGGGACAAGCACGGCTTCCGGGAGCCGGCCGCGTCGCTGGCCGACTTCCTCCCGCTCGACGTCGCGAGCATCGACCAGGGGTGGGGGAAGGGACGGTCGGCGGTGATCCTGCGCGCCGTCGCCGAACGCACGGCGAACGGCCAGAGCGGCGCTGAGATCGCCGACGAGCTCGGCGTCACCCGGCGGACCGTGTGCCGGCTGCGGACGCGGTGCCGGGAGGAGGGGCTGCTCGACCCGTACGAGCGGGTGGGCTGAACCCCGAACGTCGCGCTCTTGCGTCGGCAGGGCGGCCGACAGCGCCCCAAACTTTGCCGCGCTCACCGGCGAACTGAGCGTCGTCAGTCCGTAGTCCGCCGTGGGGCTGGCAGGCACATGAGTGACCCGGAACTCGCCACCATGACGTTCTACGTCAGGCCTCGGAGTGGTCTAGGGACGACGACAGCGCAGTGTGGGCATCGGCCTGCGCGCCCAGATCGTCCGCCTTCTGCTTGAGGAGGCGGACGGCGTCGGCGCCCGCAGCCCAGCGCGCCGGAGGCTCGCCGCTGCCCGCGAGCTCAACGAGGGCCGCAGCGAGCTTTGCGGGATCACCCCCCTGCTTGCCGTCCATCTGCTTCCAGCTCGCGACGGTCTGCCTCGTCCGCTCGGCGTAGTCGTCGATCGTCGGCTCGGTGTAGGTCGTCGACTCGGGTGACAGCAGGGCGGTCCGGAAGAACCCAGGCTCGACGATCATGGTCTTGATGCCGTACGGCACGACCTCGGGCGCGAGCGACTCCATCCAGCCCTCTACTGCGAACTTCGACGCGACGTAGGCGGAGGTGAACTCCGACCCGTTGAAACCCGCAGTGGAGCTGAGGGCGACGACGAGGCCCGAACGCTGCGCCCGCATCACGGGCAGCACGGCTCGGGCGACGTTCAGCTGGCCGAAGAAGTTGGTCTCGATCTGCGCCCGGAAGTCGTCCGGCGGGATCTCCTCGAAGAACCCGGCGAAGAAGTTGCCGGCGTTGTTCACCAGCACGTCGATACGGCCGAACCGGTCCACCGCGGCCCGAACGGCGGCGGCGGCCTCAGCCGGGTCCGTGACGTCGAGCCTGACCGCCAGCAGGTCCTCGGAATCCCCGACGGCGGCGGTCACCTTCCGCGGGTCACGGCCGGTGGCGACAACCGCGTGCCCGGCGGCCAGGGCCGCCTTCGCGATGTCGACGCCCATGCCCCGGCCCGCGCCGGTGATCATCCAGACCTGCTTGCCCTGTGCCATCTCGGTTCCCTTTCAGCGCTTCTCCCGCGCGGTGCGGCGGGGCGACTACCAGACAACGCCATCGGAACAACGTGAGGAAGGCACCGCTGAGGGGTGTACCAGCAGGGCATCCCTCGGCGGTCGCAAGCGGCCTACCGTGGTGCCCGTGAACCACCGCGACGAGGTCAAGGCGTTCCTCACTTCCCGCCGGGCGAAGATCACGCCGGAGCGGGCGGGGCTGCCGGCGCACGGACGTGCCCGGCGGGTGCCGGGGCTGCGGCGCACCGAGGTCGCGGACCTCGCCGGGGTCAGCGTCGAGTACTACGCCCGGCTGGAGCGCGGCGATCTCGGCGGTGTCTCAGACCAGGTGCTCGACGCGCTCGCGCGAGCCTTGCAGCTCGATGAGGCCGAACGCGCCCACCTGATCGACCTGGCCCGCGCCGCCGGTCCCGTGGCCCGCGCCCGCCGCCGGCCGCCGGTCCGCGAGGTCCGTCCCTCGGTCCAGCGCCTCCTCGACCTCATGACCGACGTCCCGGTCCTGGTCAACAGCGGAAACGGCGACGTCGTCGCGGCCAACGCGCTCGGCCAGGCACTGTTCGCGCCGGTGTTCGCGAGCCCGACGAGCAGCGCAGGGCAGCACCCGAACCACGCCCGGTTCATCTTCCTCGACCCTCGTGCGCGCGAGTTCTGGATCGAATGGGAGCAGGCCGCGGACAATATCGTCGCCGCGCTGCGGACCGAGGCCGGCAGGGACCCCTACGACCGTGCGCTGACCGACCTCGTCGGCGAGCTGTCCACGCGCAGCGACGAGTTCCGGGTGCGGTGGGCGGAGCACAACGTCCGCCTACACCAGACCGGCCGCAAGGCGATCCGTCATCCCGTGGTCGGCGACCTGAACCTCGACTTCGAGGCACTCGATCTGCCCGCCGACCCCGGCCTGTCGTTCATCACGTTCACTGCTCCAGCCGAGTCCCCCGATGCCGATGCCCTGACGCTGCTCGCCAGCTGGTCGGCACGTCGCCAGGACGCCAATGCGTCAAACGGACCACAGTCGAGCTAGACGCCGTCCCGGGCGGACGCTTGCGGTGGAGGTCGGCACGCGTCGCCACCGAGACTGACTCGACCACCCTGTGGCGCCCGCCAGCGGCGCGCGTGGCACTCCTCGGCGATGGCGGCTCCACTGGCGCACGACTCCTCCGAGTTCAGTGGGCGGGGGAAGTTGACCCCCGTTTCGCTGAGTGCCGTCGCGTGCGACCCTGGATGTGAGGGGCGAACCTGTGCTCCGGCGCGTGGCTCGTCCCGGGTGGAGGGGTGCGTCATGCGGGTGCTGGTGGTCGACGACGAACGGTCAGTGTTGAGCTTCGTCGGGCCGCTGCTGGAGCGCGAGGGGTTCACCGCCACCCTGGTCGACAGCGGCACCGCGGCCGTCGCGAGCGTGCTCGACGCCCGGCCCGACCTTGTCCTGCTGGACGTGAACCTCCCCGACGTGTCGGGCCTTGACGTCTGCCGGACGATCCGGCGCCAGCCCGGCTACGTGCCGGTGATCATGCTGACCGGGCTCGACACCCGCGAGGACGAACTCGCCGGGTTCGACGCGCTGGCCGACGACTACGTCACGAAGCCGTTCGTTCCGGAGGTGCTGGTCGCTCGGGTCCGCGCGCAGTTGCGCAAGGCTGGCGGGACGGGCCGCAGGGTGCGGCTCGGCGGGGTCGAGGTCGACCTGCTCGCCCGCGAGGCACGACGTGACGGTGAGGTGCTGCCGCTGGCGCCGAAGGAGTTCGACCTGCTGGCGTTCCTGGTCGAGCACCCGAACCAGGTGTTCGGCCGGATGCAGCTGCTCGCGAACGTGTGGGGGGTGGAGTTCGACGGCGACCCGCACACCGTCGCGGTCCGAATGTCGAACCTGCGCGCAGCCTCGAGGCCAACCCGAACCGGCCGGAGTACCTGCTGACCCGCAACGGCGTCGGCTACTACCTGAGGCTGCCGGACGGTGCGTGATGGGCTGGCGCTGGATCGCCGCGGGCCTGTGGGCCGCTAGCCTCGCTGGACTCGCCGCCTGGTGGCTCGTCACGCGTCGCCGGGTCGACACCTGGCGGCTTTGGCCGGTGCCCGCGGCGCTGCTCGACGCAGGCGGCGCAGTTCGTGCGCGCACCGGCCCGCCCGGCGGTCCCGACCTCGCGGCGGCGACGGGAATTCCCGCGCCGGGTCAGATCGTCCGCGGCGCGACCGCGGACGGCACACCTCTTGCGGTCGCCGGTTTCCGCGGCGGCGCGCTCGCCGTCGCGCTACCGCGCGACCCCGTAATGGACCGCCGCGACGCGATGCTCGCCGAGCTCGCGCCGCGGCTCGCGCACGACGTCTACACGCCGCTCACCGCCGTCGTCGGGCACCTCGACCTGCTCGCGCACGAGCCGATCAGCGACAGCGCGCGGCAGTCGATCGCGGTGTGCCGCAGCGAGGTCGAGCGGATCGCGGCGATGAGCCGGGACCTGCTGGCGCTCACGGCGTTGCGGGGTGGCACCGCAACGCGCACCCACTCCTACGCCGGTGCCCTCGCCGAGGAAGCCGTCGCCGGCGTCCTCCCACTGGCCGACGAGCTCGGGGCCGCAGTGACGTTCGAGGCGCCGGCCGAAGCGGCGATCGTCGACGTCGCCGAGGGCGACCTCATCCGTGCGCTTCGGAACCTCCTCCTCAACGCCTTGCGGCACGGCCTCGGCGACGACCGCGTCGTCACGCTGCGGGTCACCGGCACCGACGACGCGGTCACCTTCGCGGTGATCGACTCGGGACCGGGCGTGCCGTTCGAGAGGCTTGACGCGCTGTGCCAGCCGATGGTCCGCGGCGACGGCGCCACCGGCCCGGGCAGCGGGCTCGGCCTCGCGATCGTCGCCGAGGTGCTCCGTGCCCACGGCAGCCGACTGACGGTCACGAATGACAAGGGCGGTGCGACGTTCGCGTTCACGCTGCCCAGGGCGCTCCGGTGAAGCCCGCGCCACGGCCCGTGCGACCGCCAGCCAGGATGCTCGCAGTCGCCGCCGGCGTGGTGATGCTCACGGGAGCGAGCGTCGTCGCGGTGCCGGACGCGCTGCGTTCGGACGGCCTCACCGCGCGCACCGTGGCCAGGCTCCTCGCCGACGCCGTACCGGACGACGCCAGGGACATCCGCGTGAATGGCGTGTACGGGTCGGCGCACGAAGGCACTTGGCAGTTCGTCGCTCACCTCACCTGGCGCGGGCCGGACGGCGTCGTGCACGGCGGCGGGACCGAGTTGCCGCAGAACGGCGGCCAGCCACCGAAGCCTTCGGAGCTCACGCAGGAGCGACTCGACGAGGAGCACCGCATCGGCTGGACGATCCCGACGCTGCGCCGCGCGCTCGGCGGCGTCGACATCGGCGACGCGGACCTCGCGATGCTCGAGCTCGCGATCCGGCCAGACGTGAACGCCACGGTGCTCGTCTGCGCCGCCGACAGCCGTGGCGTCCCGGCGGCGTGCGCGGAGCGCGACCACCGAGGCCGCCTCGTCCGAAGGTTCACCGAACGGCTCATCGAGAGCCCAGGCTGGGACGCCATCAGCGTCCAGCGCGAGTCGGAACCGGTGACGACGCCGTTCTGAGAGGAGGTGAGCCGACCGATGCGCAGGCGGGGTGTCTGGCTGGCGGCCGCGGTGCTGCTCCTGCTCGGCGGCATCGTCGGCGCGGGCATCCGCACGGACGAGACAGCGCTCGTGCCGCTGCCGAAGCTGGAGCCGGTGTTCGCAGAGTCCGACGCGCCGTTCCCGTCGGACAGCGCATCGGACGTCATCTCGTTCGCGGATCACGTCGTCCTCGTCACGGCCGTCGCCGAGAAGGAGGTCACGCCGACGGCGACGCCGACCGCATCAGGCACCGGAGGCACGACGGTCGCGCGAGACGTGACGTTCCGCATCGACCGCGCCCTGTGGACCCACCCGAAGGCGCGCGCGGCGCCGCCGCAGTTCACCGCGCGGTGGTGGGGGTGGCTCGTCGAGGGGCGGAAGCGCACCCCGATCGCGGTCACGGGCACACCGTGGGTGTTCGTCGGCGGGCAGTACGTCGTGCCGATCGCGTACGACGGGACGTCGTTCTCGGTCCTCTAGCCGTTCGCGGTGTTCCGGTACGACCGTGGAACGGTGACCCTGGAGGAGCAGGACAGCTCGCTCGCGCGTCGGCTCGACCACGCGGACGCCGATCGCGTCGCGGCGACGTTCGCCGACGCGGTGCCGGACCCGGTCGCCGAGCAGCACCGCGACCTCACGCCGCGCGCACGTCTCACGGCGGTGCTCGCCGCGCGGCATCCACGGTCGTGAAGCGACGCTGGAGGGGGTGGGCAAATGCCTGGAGGCGGAGCGCTGTGCGCGCGAACGCGATGATGTAGTCGATGGCGACGACGATGCGCGTGATCGGCGGAGGCTGTATGACAGACGGATCGAAGGACGATGTTGTCCACCAGGTGGATGCCTCCACCGACTTTGCATGGCAGGCCTTGCACATAGGCGAACGTCAGGAGGCCCGTTCAGCCTTTGAGACATCCATCGAACTGCTTCGCGGACTTCCACTTTCCGCAAGGACCCTGGTCCACGCCGTTCGAATGGTGAGAGCGCTCGACGGCCTAGCGGCGACGTGGATGGACGAGGATGCGCAAGCGGCCGTCCAGTATCTAGAGGCCTCCCTCCGTATGCTGGGAAGTCTTCCAGCGGAGGTGGCGACGGCAGGCACTCCTCAGCTCGTTGGGCGCCTCGCCGTGGCGCTTGAACTCTCAGGACGTCGACATGAGGCGAATATTCGATATCAGGAAGCACTCCGCGGACTTCGAATCGGCGACCCGATGTCACCTGCCCTCGCGGAAGTCCTCGCGAACTTCGGCGACTTCCTCCGTGATGAAGGCCAACTGGGAGAAGCTCGCCTAATGCTCGAAGAAGCTACTGATATTCTAATGAATCTTGGTGAAGGCTATCTGAGGCACCTGGGTAGCGTGCGCCATAAGCTCGGCCGGACATTCGCGGATCTGCACGACTACACAGCCGCACGCAACGAGTTCGAGCTCGCTCTCACAATTGACCGGCAACTACACAACCAGGAAGGTATCCGAACGTGCCTCGCGTCTCTGGCCCGCCTGCATATCGATGAGGGAAGGCCGGACGAAGCAGTGGCAGAGTACGCGAGCAACACCGCAAACTTGGACCAGTTGAACCTTGAGGGCCGCCATACCGGGGAGTTGATGGGGCACGGCGAGGCCTACTGGGCAACCAAGCAGTATCAAGAGGCGCGGCGGTGTTGGGAAGCTGCCGAGCAACTCCTTCGCAACGAGGGTCGTATCGGCGAGGACCTGGCGATCACCCTCCACAACCTCGGCCATGTCGCTGTAATTCAACGCGATCCCTCGGCAGTAAGATTGTACGCAGAGTCGGAAAAGATTTTCCATGAGACGACACACTTAGGTTATCGCTCAGTCGAAGTACTCGCGTCGCTCGCCGGCATTCGGCTGATTGGTGCGAACGTTGACTCCGCGATCGCGTTGGCATCACGGGCTGTCGAGATCGCTGAGTCAACGCGTAGTCGCGCAGGCGGGACCGACTCGCGCCGACGTGCTTTCGTTGAGCTGGAGAATGCCTACCGATGCTTGATCGAAGCGCTCCATGAACGCAATGCACCGGGTGATCGCGCATTGGCCTTCCGAACAACGGAGCAGATGAAAGCTCGGGTTCTGTTGGAAGACCTCACAAGCCGCTTCAACGTCTCCAGCCACGATGACGACGTTGCGCGCGCCGGACGAGCCCGAGAGCGCGAATTACATCATAAACGCGCAGAGATATCGAGTCGACTCCGTCGCCTTGCACCCCACGACAGTTCTCCGGCGTATAGCGCCGCAATCTCCGAGCGGCTGGCCATTGATAGAGAACTTAATCGGTTAGCCACGGGTGACGATGGCTACCGCAACACCGTTCCTGCCCCGGTGGTCTCAGTTGCCGAGACTCAGGAGTTACTCACGCCCGGCACTCTTCTCTTAGAATACTCAGTCGGTTACTCGCATGATAGTGCGATTGCGACCGGCGGCGACCATGTATACCTCTGGGCGATAACGAAAACTGAGTTCTTTAGTTCACGTCTGGACATCACCGGTAGCGTCCTCGACCACATGGTTCGGGCGGTAATGGACTCGCTTCTCAGACGCGACTCTTCGCCAAGCGATCTAGAGGCTGGTTCGACTTCTCACCGAAGCCAAGACGGCGACAAACAGTGGGGTGATCTATCCCAGGCGCTGCTTGGCCTCGTGCCGAGCGGCATGTGGCATCAGGCTGAGCGACTCATTATTGTGCCGGAAGGTGTGCTGTCATACCTACCGTTCGACCTGCTTGAACGCGAGGATGGAACAATACTTTTGGAGGGCTTTGCCGTATCATCGGCTCCGTCGGTGTCACTTTTGCGAACGATACGAGCGAACTGGACGCCTAGGCCAATATGGGATCCGGAGTTTCTTGGTTTCGGTAATCCGGCGCTGCCCCGTAATGTCTCCGTGGGTTCGCGACTTCGTGGCCGTCATTCCTGGGGCCAGGTCTCAGCAACCCCGCTCCCTGGTAGTGCGGAGGAAGTTGAGTCGATCGCTGCCATGTTCGGCCCACGCGGTCGTGCGTATGTGGAGGCGGACGCGACCGAGCTTCGCGTCATGAGCGAGGGTCCCGGGGCGCGGTACCTCCACTTCGCGACGCACGGACTTATGGACGATGAGGATGCGCTCTATTCAGGACTACTCCTCGCCCCTGCTTCTTCTGAAGGTCTCACTGAGAGGTTCGACGAGATACTGGAGGCCCATGAGATATCTGCGCTTCGCCTCTCGGCCGAACTCGTTGTGTGCTCAGCATGCCAGACCGGACTCGGAAGGATGTGGGCTGGCGAGGGGATCGTAGGACTATCGCATGCTTTCCTGCTGGCCGGGTGTCGTTCTCTGATCGTTAGCCTGTGGTCAGTCCCTGACATACCAACGGCTGAACTCATGAAGGCTTTATATGCAGCCATCCTTCGGGGTGCGTCAATAGCAGACGCGCTTCGAGTGGCCAAGGAAATAGTTCGCAGGCGATGGCCGCATCCGCTAAATTGGGCAGCGTTTCAGTACATTGGGCCTGGTTGAGAATCGCGCGGGAGTCTGGTCAATGGCCGGAGTTGTCATACCGCAGGTGCCCTCGGGCTTCGGGCTCAGACGACGATGTCGGGGGTCGCAACGTCACCGAGGTCACCGGCGGTCGCTGGTGTGCGCAGCCGAGATGTCCTCGCGTCGAGCGTCGATGTCGTAGGAGCGCGCGAGGTCGTCGAGCACCGCACCGGATCGTGGCCAGCGGTCGCGCACGGCGTCGGCCCACTGACGGTACTGAGCAACCAGCTTCCGCTCCTGGTTCCCCCCTGCGTAGGGGCTGCGGACGGTGACGCCACGTTGGTTGAAGCGCGCGACGGCGAGCTCCTGCTCAAGAACCGCATCCTGCTCGTGTTCGAGCACCTCCCGGACGGGCAGGCAGGGCCAGGTGCCGTCCGGGTCGGTGACGGGACCCGACAGCGCCCCGCCCAGGGCCAAGGGCGCCGCGCCGGCCCGATCGCGCGCAGCGAGCGCCACGTGGGCCGCGGCGACCCAGCGCAGCATGTCCTCCACGGCGGGCACCTCGTCCGTCGCCGTGGCGCCCGGAAGCGGGGCGTGCCACTCCCTCAGCAAGGTCCAGGCAGCCGTGGCTATGTGCGGCTGCACCTCGCGCTCGTCGGCATCGGCAGGTGGTGACGCGTCGGCGCCGCCGTCGTCGCCGGGGCTGCTATCCCGTGCGGCGGCTGTTGCGGCGTCCCGGGCGGTGTCGGACCGGTATGCGAGCTTTGCCACCTCGGCGAAGAATTCCGGGTCTTGGGCGAGTCGCCGGTGCAGCGCTCGTGGCTGTCGTTGGTCGTCGAGCAGCGGCAGGTAGTACCACTCCAGGGTGGCGAGGTCGGTGAGGTCGGCGCCGCCCGACTCCAGGCTGTCGAGCGCGGTTCGGATCAGGTAGACGGCCGACGTGCCGAGCGCGGTGAGGGGTTCGGCAGTCCCGTGGGACGGCGCGGATAACGCCCGGACGCCGAGCGCGACAGGCAACGGCCGGCTGCCTGTCACGTCGAACAACGCGGTGATCGCGCTGTACGGCCGGTCGTGGTCGAGCAGTTTCTCGGCGGCCCGTTCCGCGACGTCGTCAGGGAATCGCCACGGCGGGACCTGACGCCAGTAATCGTCCTGCACGTCCGGGGCGAGGCCGTCGAGGAAGTCGAGGACATCGCTGCTTGGCTCCACCTGGAGCAACAGCAGAACGGCCTGTTCCGGTCGGTCCGCAACCATGCTGACCAGCCACGCCGGGTCGTCTTCATGGCGTCGGCGGATCAGCCCGGCGGCGAGTTCCTGACTTACTCGGTCGGTGCCGCTGAGCAGGTCGAGCACGGCCCGGTCGTAATCGGTGCTGATGGTGGCGAGGATCGCCCCGACCGCACCGGGCAGCTCAGTGCCGGCCGCGAAGGTCAACACGGCCGGAAGACCGCCGGGGAGGACCGTGCGGAGAGCGTCCTGCCTTGCCTGTGTGAGCAGCTCAGGTTCGCGATGCAGCTCGCGGCCGTCCAGCCGGGGCAGGTAGGAGAACAGAGGGACGGCGCGGTCGACCGGCTCGTCGGGCGGCGGATGTTCGGCGAGGAAGTCGCGGAGCCGCTGGAGTTCCTCCGGTGGCAGGGTCCACTGGGCGTTCGGGTACTGCTCGTGTTGGGCGATGCGCGCGGCGAGGGGCTTGGCGACCTGGGCCGCGTTGTCAGGGATCTCGTCCCACCGCGCGGCGGCGGCGGCGAGCACGGCCGTGCGTCCGACCGAGGGAAGCCGGTCGATGAGGTCGACGAGGTCCGACCAGCGGTCCGGGTCGGTCCCCGCGTCCTCGGCGAGCCGCTCGGCGAGGGCGTTGCGGC
The DNA here is from genome assembly GCA_036382875.1 of Mycobacteriales bacterium. GTDB lineage: Bacteria > Actinomycetota > Actinomycetes > BP-191 > BP-191 > BP-191. The sequence goes on along the minus strand of DASVPJ010000006.1, from coordinate 17,085 downwards.
TGGCGTTGAGCTCGTGAAGTTCGATGCGCTCGCGGTGCGGAACGATCCAGTCGCGTCGCACCGGACCTCGGTTCAGGACCATGCCGTCCTCGACGCCGCGGACCAAGCCGAGCATCAGGGGCCACGCACTGGCGGGAGAGGTGACGCGGAGCCGGTCGAGGACCGCGAGCCGGGTCTCCGGTGTGGCGGCGCTCTGGGGCCACAGCAGGTGCAGCACGTCCCGCAGGGACGCGGCGGGGCGGTTCGCGAGCCGCCCGCCGGGGTCGCGCTCGGCAAGACGTGCCAGGACGACCGCCACCCTCGACAGCAGCTGCGGGGAGAACGCCAAGTGCTCCAGCGCCCACAGTAGGTCCGAGTGGCTGCTGGAACTTGACAAGCCCAGCGCGTCACGCTGTTCGTTGAACAACGACATCACCGGGGCGTCGCCTTGGGCGAGGGACTGCTCAAGGGCGTCGAGGAAGACGGCCGGTGCAGCCTCGGCGAGCAGCGGGAGCAGGTCCGCGAGTGCGACCCACCGCGCGCCGTCGGCATCGTGCAGCAGCCGGTAGACCATCCGGTCGGCGTGCTGCTGTCCGGTCTGCCCGCCGGCGAGCATGCGATCCCCGATGACGGCGCCGAGGACCGCGAGGGCGTCGGCCATCCCGTGGCGCAACACGCCGGTGTACCGGCGGCGTGGGAGTTCCTCATCGAGGCTGAAGGTGAGCCGCTGACGTTCCGCCGCAGGTAGTTCGGCGGCCGGATCGCGCTCGGACAGGACCAACTCCGCGTTGCTTGCGAACGCGTCGAGGTCATCCGCGCTGACTGTGCCTTGCAACGCGTCCCACGCATCAACGATGTCGACGAACTCCCACAGATGATCTCGCTCCGCGATGGGCGCGTCATCGCCAGCGCGCAACGGCGCCAGGTCGCGCACAACGTCCCGCCACGGCCGGCCGGCGAGGGCGGCGATCACCTCCTTGTCGCCGTCGCTGTCGTCGCGCCAAGCTCCGGCCAGCAGCACCGGCGCCAACGTCGCCGCAGCTGGGCCAGCCGCCCACGCGGGCGCACCCAGGCTGCCGCGGCCGATCCGGCGCCGCAGCGACGTGAGGCTGCGCCGGGCGCCGCGAGCCAGTTCGTCCGCCTCGGCGAACGGCACACCTCGGACCTCCCAGGCCCGTCGGGCGTCGAGCCGGTCCAGCGGGGGCAGCTCGGTGTCGCCAGCGCGAGCCCGACGTGCCATGACGACGTGATGGCCAGCGCGCAGCGCGGCGGGGACGTTTGCATCGGGGAACGCCGGCACCAGGATCATCGGCTGGTCGTAAGTGACGCAGCGCCGCCAGGCCGCCTCGTCGTGCACCACCAGGGTGCGTTCGGCCAGGGCCTCCCGGCTGGCGTCGACCGGCTCGGCGGTCGCGGTGACCAGCTCCTCGGCCGGCGGTGTCGCATCATCTGCCGGCGGCGCGGCGGGCGCGGGTGGACGTGGGTCGAGGGTGGGCGCCAGCAGGGTCGCAGCGAGGAACGCGATCCCTTCCTCGCGGCTGGGCGCCGGAATGACGTGCTCGCGCGCAGGATCGACCAGGGCGGCCGCCAGAGAACGGGCTTGCGGCAGGCGGCCAGCTAGGAGCAGATCGACCGGCAGTGCAGGCTCGGTCTCGTCGCTCCAGTCCTCGATCCACCGACCGAGCGGCGTGACCCCGTAGGGCTGCCGCCCGAGCACCTCGGAGAACCGCGCGCGGACGCCCGGGAGCGTCTCAAGCCAGATCGCGAGGGCATCGGCGTCCAGCGCGACCACCCCGAGCCAGCCGTCGCCACCATCGGCCTTATCCTTCGCCCACGCGGTCGCGTCCGCCCACAGACGGGACGTCACGAAAACGAACGTCGTGCGTTCCCGTTCCTCGCGCGGAAGTTGCTCCGTCCGCTTCTTGTAGTCCTCAGCGGCCTTGCCGGCCGGGTCCGCACCGGTACCCGCCTCCCACACCGACCGGCCCGCAGGCACGAATGGCGGCGCTCCCCCGATGACCTCCACGACACCGTCGAAGCCCGGTGCACCGACACCCTCCGCGGACGGGAAGTGAATGCTGGACGGTACGACGGTGGCCATGATGGCGGCCCGGACGAGCGAGGGCAGATGACCCTGGGCATGCCGGTACCCCGACCAGGTGTCGAGGTCCTTCGCGGTGATGAGTTCATCCATGTCGCATCGCTCCCTGCCGCGTCCATTGTCTTCCAGAGCGGTTACGCCTCTGTGCTCCGGTCGCATCCCGAGGGCGTTCCCGCAACCGGGCGATCGGCGCCGAAGGCGCTTTTCGCTGTGTAGCCTTTCCACGAACGCCGCCGGCGACGCGGCAATTCTGTTACGAACACGGCGCTACGACGGCCGTAAACCCCCGGCGTGATGTTGTAGACCACACCCTCTACGGCGATCACCGCGACACACCCCGAGCGCCAGCGCCATCGCCGCTGGCCGAACGGCGAGCTCCCACCCGTCGCAGCCGACGATCCACGATGGTGCCGAGCCGCGTGCGAAGCCCGTAGAGGAGGTCGTCGACCACCCGGGCAAGCCGCAGGGCCCACGTCCGTTCGGCCGCCTGACGAGTGGCACGCCGCAATTCCGCGGTGGCGTGGCGTCCCGTGACGCTCAGCGCGTGGTCGCCGTCGGCCGTCATCGCCTCGACCGGGCACGTGGGCCGGGTCTCGACGTCAATGCGCTCCAAGGTGTGCGTGCTCAACAGGTACTGCAATGGCCCGGGTTCGCCAAGCCCGCCAGGGGCGACGGTCAGGCTGACGTACTGCGCCAGCAGTGTCGCCGCCGCGCTAATGGACAACGCCGCGACGTTCTCACCGCGGTCACCGCCTGCTCCGAGGCCAGCGATGTACTGCGGGTCCTCGAGGTCGCCGGCGCGGTCGGCCGTGACCGCAGCCAGGTCGAGTTGGCCGTTGCACGCGAGGCAGGGTCGGCCGGGACGCACGACGTGTGAGCGCCAGGTCGCCCCGCGCATGCCGTCTCCGTCGGGGAACGCGTCCACGCCGATGCCACCATCGATGACTGGGATGAGGTGGGCATACGCCACTGCGTTAAGGACTGCGCGAGCCCACGGCCGGTCGACGCAGCTGAAGATCAGGTCGTAGTCGAGCGCCTGCGCGAGCCCGGCAGGCTCGCAGACACTCAGCTCAGAGGTCTCGAGCCGCAGGTCCGAGGCGGTCGCGTTGAGGACGACGAGGCGGCCGACGACCGCGACCTTCGATCGGCGCAGCCAGGCGTCGAGCGCTGTTGCGCCGATCATCCGGTCAAGGTTGCGCTCCTCGACGGTGTCGAAGTCCATCAAGCCGATGCGCGTGACACCGGTCGCCGCGAGCCGTACGGCGATGTCGAGCCCTACTGAGCCAGCGCCGACGACGAGCGTCGCCCGGCGGGTGAGGTCGCGGTGCATCCGCTCGCCCCACGAGGCGACGGCACGCACCTGGCTGCGCCGCGAGGGGGGCGGCGGGACGAGGGCGTCGTTCCAGGTCACGGTCAACCTGTCGCCTAGCACGCGGACGTTCTCCACGTCCGTTTCCTGCACGTCTCGGCCGGTGCCGCGATCCCAGTGACGGGCGGCCCAGGAATGGTCGCCAGCGAGGGTCATGCCGACTAGGGGGAGCCCGGTGATCTCCCGGGCCAGGTTCGCGAACGCCGTTTCGGCGTCCCGGTCAGGCGAGCTCATCGCCTGCCAACCGCGACCGCTCGGGTGGCTGTGGGCGAGAATCAGCCCGCAGCCATCCTCCTGCGCGATCCCCGCTGCGCGCAGGATGTAGTTGCCGGTGATCGACGCATTGCCGTGCACCGCGCGCTCACCCGGCTCCGGCAGGACGAGGTGGCGCACCAGCGCGGTGCGCCGGGTCGCCCCAGAGGACGGGCGGTACGTCGCGAGGCAGATGTCCTCCTGCCCGTCGTTGCGGAGCAGATGCCGCGCGAGCGCGGCGTGGGTCTCGGCGGTCATAGCTACCGACGTTCGCCACGTCATCGGGCGGTTCCGAGCACGCCGCGGACGTGGGCGACCCACGCCCGCTCGGGGTAGGCGTCCCCGCCCCAGCCGCGAACCTGCCTCGAATGGCGGACCCAGCCGGTCCGGCCAGACGCCTGGCTGTTGGTGGCGGGCAGGGTCACGGCCGTCGGCAAGTGGATCCAATGCGGCGGAACCATCGGCCAGCCGGCGAGCTCGGCGACTTCGACCGCAGTCTCCACGAGCTCACCGGCGTGGCGACCCTCCACCGGCTCGACGCGGTAGAGGACGAGCCCGTCGCGGACCTCGGGCTCGGTGCCCTGCCGAAGCAGGCCGTCGACAAAGGCCGCCACGGGCTCGCCGCTCATGCCACGTCGGCGTTCTGCCGGATGGTGACGAAGCGTGCGCCGGGGTGGATCTGCACGAGCTCGTCGTCGGCGTAACGGGCCGGCTCGGGCCGCTGGCCGCGCAGCTCGCCAAGGTCGTACAGGGCCGGGTCGACCCCGGCGAGGCGCAGCAGGTCGGCGGCGGGCTGCCGCCGGTCGCGCGTCTCGTAGCCCCGGCCGTCGATCGTGAAGGCGACGGCGGGCCGCAGCTCCGTCGGCTTGTCGTTCATGGTGGTCTCCTCTCGCACCGGGCGGCGGTTCCTCCCGGTTGCCTAGTTGTCTGGCTGGCAGGGCCCCGTGAAAGTCCGCGGCGACTTCGGACACGGGACTTTCGTCGTCGGCGAAGAAGGAGACATGGTGGGTGAGATGGCCGAACACGCGAGCCCCGCCCCCCGCAGCCACCCGCTGCTCGACGACAGAGCGCGGCTGGCGAAGATCAAGGACGTCATGCACGTACGGATCCAGCAGGTGCTGTTCGGCCGACGGACCGGCGACGACGTCGAACGCGTGCTCCCGGGAGGGGCATCGGTTGACGACGTCCTGCAGGAAGCATTGCTCGGGCTGCTCCGGACCGACCCGAAGAAGGTCCGGGTCTCGTGGGAGGCACTCGCCAGCCGGATTGCCAGCAACAAGGCGAAGGACGCGCTCACGAAGGCGACGGCCGGCCGGCGGGTCCCGAGGGCGGAGGCTGGCAGTCCGGACGCCGTGACCTTGGTGCCGCTGGAAGAGGTCGGTGAGGCGGGGGACGTCCGTCCTGGGAGCAATCCGGAGGAGGCCTTCGAGCTGGCTCAGCGGCAGGTGGTCATCCGGCGACTGGCGCGCGAGACCCTCACCGACCGAGAGCGCCTGATCTTCTCCTCGGGCTACTACAAGACACAGACGTATCGCGAGGTCGGCAAGCAACTCGGGATCACCGGCACGGCGGTCGGGCAGCAGTTCGCCCGCATACTGAGGGATCTCTACACCGCCGCTCTGAGCGATCCGATGTTCCCGCCGCTCACTGAGAGCGACGGAGGGGAGCACACATGAACGGCAACCACGACGCGGTCGACGACGTCATCGCGGCGTTCTCGGACCACCTTGCACATGGGAGCCCGCGTCCGACGCTCGATCACCTCGGCGCGCAGGACCGCCAGCTCGCCGAGGACCTCATGAGGCTGATGGAGTCCGCCCGCGGGATCGACCCCTCGGCGTCGGCACCGTCGCTGGAGGCCCTGCTCGCCGGCACCGAGTTCGCCGCTGCCCTGGCGCCTGCGGCGCCGGGACAGCGCCCGATCCTGGACCAGGTGCAGGACGTGCTCACCGGCGTGGACTCCCGTGTAGAGGTGCATGTCGACGACGACAGTGGCCTTGTCACCATGTCGTACCTCGACCTCGTCGCACACTTCCACCTGGTCGACGACGAAGCCCCGTCACTCCCGGACGATGCGATCAGGAAACTGTTCGACGCCGATGTCGACGTTGACCTCATCGGGATCGTGGCGACGCGAGCAGCCGACCTGGATGTCCGGGTCGTCTCGCGTTACGACGTCGACAGGACGATCACGACATCCGCGCATCGCCCCGTCACGCCGACCTCGCCGTCCGTGCTCCCGCTCGCTCTCGCAGCGCGTGCGATCTTGGAACACAGCGCGCCGGAGTGGGGAGAGTTCGATCTCGACCGCGCTGACCTCGACACCGTCGATGTCACCGATCTCCAGACGGAGATCGCCGCCCGCATCGTGACCGCGGAGGCCAAACGGCGATACCAGGGCGACAAAGCGCTCGCCTATCGCGGCTTCGTCGGGCACGAACAGCGCCTGGTGGAGCTCGTCGCGACAGGCACTCGGCAAGGAGAATCGGTCGACCTTGAGGCCGCGGTCGAACGTCTCGCCAGGCAGGTCGCGTGATCCGCAGACTGCACTTACGCGGCTGGCGCTCGTTCGAGGAGCAGTCCCTTGAGGTCGGGCCCGGCGTCACGTTCGTGCTGGCCGAGAACGGCGTCGGGAAGACGTCGCTGATCGAGGCCGCCGCATGGGGCGTGTACGGCGACCTCTCCGGGGTTGATGCAGTGGCAGCTCGCCGCATCGGCACGGAGGACACAAGCGTCGAGGTCGATGTGGAGTTGCCCGACCGCCGGTTGCTTACCATCCGACGCGCGATCGGCGTGGGTCGCGAAGCCAGCATCGAAGTGACGTTTGGCGGCGACGCCGTCGATCCGCAGAAGGTCGACGCCGTGCTGGCCGAGGCATTCGGGGCATCGGCCGACTTCCTCGCCCGCACCACGACGGTGCCGAGCAGCGCAGTGACGGACGAGCGGGTAGGCGCCTTCGCGCTGCACGAACACCTCTGTCGCGTGCTCGGCGTCGATGACCTGAACAGGGTCGCGGACCAACTGGAGCAGATCCACGACGAGAACGAGGCGGAGGCGAAGGGATTCCGCTCGGCGTCACGGCGGGCTACTGCCGATCTCGCTGCCCTGACCGGTCAGCTCGCCGCCGCGGAAGAAGAACTCGCGGCGCTCGAAGAGCAGCGGGCCGGGTTGCGTAGCGATCTTGAGCACGCCGAAGAGCAGCTGCGGCAAGCCCGGCGACACGCCGAGACAACCCAGCGCGTCGCCGCGGCGCGTGCCGCGTTCGAGGCGGCTCGGGCCGCCTCGGAGGCTGTTGTGCCTGCGTTGACGCTGAAGGACGTGCATTCGATTGACGAGCTTGTGCGGGTGCTTGAGGACGCCGAGCGGTCCGCGCTCACGGCGGCCGACGAGCTGCGTCAGGCGCTCGCGGGCATCGCTGGCCGCATCGAGTCGATCACGGGTGCGGCGGCGGAGCTCGACACCGCAGCCGGAGACTGCCCGGTCTGCCGACGTCCGATGAGCGACGAGGACGTCCTGCACGCTCGGCGCAGTCACGAAGCGGACCTGGCCGCGCTGCAGCAAGATCGCGCCACCCGCCAGGCCCGCCTCGGGCAGACGAGTCAGCACCTCGACGCGGTACGCGCAGTGCTCCGGCAAGCGCTAGCGGTCCCGTCACCCCCCGCGCAGTTGCCCAGCGGCGGCGATCTGGACGTCGACACCGCGCGCGCCGGGGTCGACGAGGTTCGTGTACGTCACGACGACCTCTCCGAGGAGGTGGCCGCCGCGCGGGCCATGCGGACGACCCTGGCGGAGCGGATCGCCGCCGAACGCGCTGCCGCGGGCGAACAGCAAGCGTCCTTGCACGTGCATCGCAAGGCTGCCGTGTCACGCATGGGCGCTCTGATCGCCCGGGAGACCGCAAACCGGCTACTCGAGGAGCGCATCGACCCGTTGGCAGCCGAGGTCCGCTCGCGTTGGAAGCGCGTCTTCGGCGACCGCGGCGCGCTACAGCTCGGTGCCGACGGCCGCCTCACGCTCCGGCGTGGTGTTGACGACATCCCGTTCGAGTACCTGTCCAGCGGGGAGAAGGTCGTCGCGCTGCTGGCCGTCCGATTGCTCGTACTCGGATCCTCGACGCGCGCGTCCTTCCTGTGGCTGGATGAGCCACTGGAACACCTCGACCCGCGCAACCGCCGGCTCGCCGCGTCGCTCATGTCTGCGGCGGGTACGCAAGTGCGCCAGGTCCTCGTGACGACGTACGAGGAGGACCTAGCGCGCCAACTCGCGCGCCGGAACCAGGCCTCGATTCTGCGCGTGCAGTCCGCGGATGAGACCTGGTTGCCCTCTACGTTTACGGCGCCTGCCCCTGACCCCGAACGGGCCCGCCGGGTCCGAGGACGTCGCGTGGACTGACGGTGGCGCCCGCCTCTCCGAGAAGCGCCCTCCACCAGGCGTGAACGGGTGCCGGCTGGAGGCCTGGACGGGGTCACACGGTGGTCACACGTCGCCCTGACCTCGCTGCTGATAGGACGGCTCCGGACGACTCCGTGTAGATGCGCGTCAAGGGGGTGACAGCAACTGCCGAAGTACCACGACGAATGAGTGATGCCGGATGCAGTTGGCGTAACCCCCATCCGGGCTAATCCCGAGCGGAACCATCGCTCTGACCGGCGGCTTCGCGTCGGCTACTCGGCGCTCGCCGCCGGCTCTTTGGCTCCCGAACCCGGTGTGGTGCGGTGCGCGCCGTGGGCCGCGCATCCTGCGGGGCCGCCCCTCCAAGGTCAAGGGCGCGTGCTTCGCACGCGTCGCTGCGCGACCGCCTGCGGCGGCCCTTGACCTCGGAGCCTCTGCGACCCCTCCGGCCAGGAGGAGCGGGCAGGGCAAGCCCTGCCCGCGAGGCGCGCGGCCCACGGCGCTCGTCTCGGCGACGTCCGCCGTCGTCGCGTCCATGCCGACGTGGGCTCAGGCGCGGCCACCGACCCTACGACCGACCGCGCGTGGTTACCGATTTCTGGAGGCCCAGTCGAGTTCAATGCTCGCGTGTCCTCTTTGCCTGACCGCGGATCGCGCGCCCGCGCGGAGCGGGTCGATGTCTTCCACGACGGGTCGTCCGAGGACGACGGTTGGGTGTTCGACACATGGCGGATGCGAGCGTTCGAGGTCACCGGTGGCGGCCAGTTGGAAGGTTGGTTTTCGGACCCTGACGCGCCGGAACCATTGATCGGACGGATCCGCATCAAGCGCTGCCCCAGCGGCGTCGACGCGGACCTCGATGACTTGGCCGGGCTCACCCACCACGCGCCGGGCAACGTTGGCCTGACCGAGATACTCAACCTGGAACTTGAGCCAGCGTTCCTCGGCCAGAGACTCGGGGACCTGCTGATACGCGTCGCGCTCGCCAACGTCCCCTCCGACGACATCATCGCTTGTCAGCCAAGAGCAACCGAGTTCTCCAACGTCCAGCTACGGGAATCGGAAGCGAAGGTCGACGCGTTCTATCGACGGCTTGGCTTCGTCCCCGCCGGCCGGCTGCCCGGCTACCTGACCGCCAGACGCGTTGACCTGCTCCTGTGACGCGCCCGACGACGCCACCGCCACACCCACCCGCAGTCGGCGGACTTCCTGGCGACTACGCGCGAGGAATCACGTAGACGGTGGTGCCGCACACGCCGCTGAGCGCTTGCGGGGCCGTCGCTCCGCACAGTTCCGTCGAGATCCCGGTGGGCATCCGCGCCCCGGGCCGCCGTCTTCGCGGAACGCGTCCTTGAAGATGCAGAGGAAGTCCTCTACTTCGCGGGGTGAGAGCGTCCGCAGTTCCCGTGGCACCACCGACATCGCGAGCCTGCCGCCGCGTGTGGGGAGCCCTAAGTTCCGGGCGCCCTCGCGCGTGCCCCGATGCAGATACACCACGTCTGGTTCGAGCCCGAAGCGCACTCCGATCTTCAGCGCCGTGTCGTAGATGGCCAACTCACCGACGCGGTAGATGTCACCGATGGCTCGGCTCACCTGGCCGAAGAGCTCGTCGAACGACGAAGCCGTGCGGAGCTTCGGAAGTTGACGGAGCAGACGGCGACGGCTCTCTTGGAGGGAAGCGGGCGGAACGCGGTACTGATGTGGATGCCGTTTGCCGGTCGGCAGTTGCGCGAGCCCTGCTTGGGACACCGCATCTTCATCGGTTCGGTTACTGCGCCGGAAGTCATCGAGCTCGTCCGCAGCGTCGCGCCGATAGTCGCGCTTGTACTCGGCAACGAGCGCGCGAAGGTTGGGCATGCCCAATCGAACCATACGGTGGCGCGTCGTGACGCGGACAAAAGGGGTCGGCCGCCAGGCACATTGGCGCACTCGGGCTACGAGGCAGAGGGGGCTTGGACGGTGCATTGGCAAACGGCGGGTGATCTCCGCCGTAGTGCCTCTCGGCTCGTTCGCGGCACCGACGGGTTGGGTGAGGCTGATGTACGGAGTGCGAACCGCCGCTCAGTCCCGCGGAGCCGCTCGCTGCTCCCGGGCGAGCAGCATCCGCTCAATCGCGGGGACAGCTTCGCGTAGCCGGCGGAACACCGGCGTGGTGCGGCCGAGGCGGGTGAGGCCGCGCTTGAGGGCGCTGCCCATTGAACGCTCGCAGACGACGGCGTCGGTGTAGGCGGCTGCGGTCGACAGGTAGACCATGTCGGTCAGGTCGTTCGGGCGCCAGGTCACGCCGCGGTTGAGGTGGCGGTCGTGCAGGACCTCCCGGAAAAGTCCCAGCGCGGGCAGCGCCGCGAACTGGACGGGGTGCTGCCAAATCCATTCGCTCATCTGTGTTGGCGTGATGCCGCTGGAGAGGGCCTCCTCCGCCAATTCCTGTTGCAGGTCCTGCAGTAGCAGGACGTCGACGGCCTTTCGCTTCTGCCGCGAGTCGCGGGGCTCCTGGTCGAGCCAATCCGAGAACCGCTGGTTCGTCTGCGCCCAGGCTGTCGGCGGCGTGGCGGGGATGTGATCCCGATCAAGCATGACGTCGATGAGGGCCGTGGCTGACACCAGCGCGCTGTATTCGGCCGCGAGAGCGGGCGGAAAGTCCGGCGGCGGTTTGGGCGGCGGCGCGCCGCGTGAGGGCCCATGAATGGTGTTAGGCATCAGCGTGACGACCGACCCGGCGCGGGGCGCGGGGGCGTCGAGGAACATGTGCTCGTAGGAGGCCCGGATCTCATCGCGACGGATCTGCAGAGGGTCGCGGAGCTGCCACCCGCGGCTGAGTTGGAGGATGGTCAGCCCGAGCCTGTGCCGGGCCGCGTCGTCGGTCCACTTAGTCGTCTCGTGGTAGTGCCCGGAGGACGCTGGCAGGACCAGCCTACGGTCCCGGGCCAGGTTGGCGAGCCGCTGCGCTGCGACGCGGTCCTCGTCCGGGATTCGAGCAGCGGGGTCGCTGGCCTTGCTCAGCACGCTCCATTGGTTCTGGTCGAGGTAGACGATGAGCCGCCCTGCGAGCTGCTTATGGTCGTCGCCCGAAGCGAGCTCGAACGCTATGTCGTCACCCGTGGCGGTTACGGCGAGCAGTACGCGGCCGGCGAAACTGTCGTCGGTGGGCGCCAGGTGCAGCCGCGCCAACGCGCTGGTCTCGGAGAACGGCGATGTCCTGAGGGGGAACCGCGCCTCCTTGCCGTCGGCGCGCAGGAAGGACACAGACACGTCGTCCCGGCTCATCGTGACGAGGACGATCGGCAGGCCCGACTCGGCGTCCCTCATGCCCCAATCGTCGGGCACGCTCGCCGGTCCGGGTGGCAACGCGGTGGGAATGCGTCGTCGGCTTGTCGATAGTTCCGGGTTAGTCGCATCGCCCCCAATCGCTGCGATGGGATGCCCCGCGTCCGGTCACCTGCGGTCCCACTGGCCGACCAGTTGGGCCCAGATTAGTCAGTTGTCGGCTTCGCCAGTGACGGGAGGAGAGGGCGGCAGGTAGCCGGCCCACCCCGTGTTCGGGTCGACATGGAACGTGTCATGCATGTGGCAGACAATCCGATTCTCACCTACGAGTTCCGCAAACTGGACCGTCCGCAGGGCGATGTCTGCTGCATCGGCTGAGCCGTCGATGACGCCATATCCGTCGCTACTACTTTCGGGGACCACAAAGTTGAGTTCGAGCGCGGCCGCAACCCCAGACACGAACGAGTCCCACTCTGGATGAATGTTGTTAGGAGCAGTCGACCCGGAGTTAAAGCCGATCACCTCGAAGTTGTAGTCGAACACCGGCCCGCCGGACATCCCGCTCGGCGTGGCAGCGGTGGTGCGGAAACCTGGCGAGGTGCGGTGATAGCCGCCAAGCCGCCTGGTCGGCTGCTGCTCCAAAACCCTCCCCGTGCTGACTGAAAGTCGCCGCTCGAGGATGAGCGTGATGTCGTCCGCATCGAGCTGGCCCTCGGCGGACGCGAGGTCGTAACCGAAGCAATCGACTTGCTCTCCGATCTGCGGCATCCGCAGGCCGAGCACAACCGGCCGTACCCACTCCGCGCTCTTGCCGACCATGTCGACAGTCAAGGTGGCGAGGTCGGTCTCGCTGTGCGGATTCGCAAAGAGCACCTCAAGGAGTCCGCCGTAGATGGCGTCGGGATCACTAGCCGTTGCCTGGTCAGTCTCCAGGTACAACCACATCCGCTCGAACGGCACAGTCCACTCCGCCGGCTGTGCGTCGTTGAGTTCGGCTACGACATGGCGCGCGGTCACGAACAGGCCGGGCGCGACACAGACTGCTGAGCCGCGACCTACCATCCTGCTGCCGGCTTGGACGAACACGGGCAACACGGACCGCTGAAGCGTCGTGTAGTCCGGGAACGTAGCCAGCTCACCTTCATGCACGGTGAGCCCTACGTCCGTCAGGGAAAACTCCACGTCCTGAACTATCCGTCTCTATCGTTGGCAGCCGCCGAGAATGCATCGACGAAGCCGCTTGTCGCCCGCCGCTCTCAGGGAGGGTTCCATGTTCGTGCTGAGAAGTCTGGCATGGTGGCGAAGTCGTTGAGGCACTCTCACGCAGCACTTTCGCCGCCAGTTAGTTCCCTTGACCTGTGCTGGGCAGTACCTGGTGCACGGCCATCGGGCAGCACCTGGGGCACGGCCAAGCGGTGTGCGTCCCTCACGTGGTCTTCACAGTCATTGGCCAGACGCTGCTGCCGATCATGGCACGCTGGCCCAATGGACGATCTCAGGACGGAGCACGCCTTCCCGACTTGTACAACGATGCGAGAGAAGCGCTGACGCAGGGTCAACGCGAGGCTGCGGCTCTTGAAGTCGCCCTGGCTGTAGAGGTTGGTCGGTGATGACCCACCAAGGGCTCTCCGGCGCATCCCAGACGTCGCGCCGCACCGGGCCGATCATCTCCGACGCTGCCTTCTCAGGTGTACGACCGGCTCGTGCGCCTGGTCCTCCACGTAGCTGCGGATCGCGTGCTTTTCGCGCTTCGTCGCATGTACCGGTCCATTCTCACGGACCTGCCTGCCTTGCCTGTCATTCAGGCGATCCGATGGGCCGCGTGCGGTCACACCGCGGTCACACAAAGACCCGGACGGCCTCGGACCAGCCGATGCTGTTCCGGACGTTTTCGCAGGTCAGAGGGGGTGTCACCAACTGCCCCCGCCTGCGCGACTATGCGAGACTCGGCACTGCTAATGCGGTTTGGGGTAACCCCCCATCCCGGGTTCAAATCCCGGAGCCTCCGCTCTGACCTGCGGTTTCGCGTCTTCGGACGTCAGTCGCCTCCCGCTCGACGGCCCTGCTCGCTCACATCTCGCTCACATCGTGGTGAGCGAGCCGCCGCGTCGTCCCGCCTCTCCCGCCTCGCGGCGAGCGACACGACGTCGGCGATCCGGTCCGCGGCGTCCTTCGCGACCGCCGGCACGACGTGCGTGTACCGGTCCGCCGTGAAGCCCGTCGAGCTGTGCCCGAGCCGGACGCTCACGACCTTCATCGCGACGTCCGCCGACAGCGCGAGGCTGGCGGAGGTGTGCCGCAGGTCGTGGAACCGGATCACCGGCAGCCCCGACTTCTCCGCGAGCCCCTTGAACCGCCGGGACACCGCGTCCGGCCGGAGCATCGACCCGTCCTCGTTGGTGAACACGAGGCCCGAGTCGACCCACGCCTCGCCCCACGCGAGCCGCTCCGCGGCCTGCGCGCGCTGGTGCGCGCGCAGGACCGCCGCGGTCTCGTCGTCGAACGGGACGACGCGTTCGCCCGACTTCGTCTTGGGCGGGCCGATGTAGAGCTCGCCGCCGACGTCGACGACCTGCTGGCGCACGGTGAGCACCTGCGCGTCGAGGTCGACGTCGGACCAACGGAGCCCGACCACCTCCCCGCGACGCATCCCCGTCATCAGCACCAGCCGCAGGAGCGGGTACAGCCGGTCGTCCTTCACGAAGTCGAGGAACTCGCCCACCTGCTCGGCGGTCCAGACCACGATCCGGGGACGCGGCAGCTCCTCCAGCTCGATCGTCAGCGCGGGGTTGAAGGTGATGAGCCGCCGCCGGACGGCGACGTTGAGCGCCGCTCGGAGCGCGCCGTACATCCGGTGGATCGTCCCGACGGCGAGCCGCCGGCCGTTCTCGCGCGGCTGCGCGAGCGCGGTGAACATCCGGTCGAGGTGCTCCGGGTGCCGTTCGAGCTCGACGAGCCGGAGCGACCCGATGTGCGGCTTGAACACCTTGTCGAGGTACTCCCGGTACGACGCCAGCGTGCTCGGCCGGAGCTTCCGCTTCCCTTCGAGCCACTGCTCCAGGAAGTCGCCGACGGTCAGCCGATGCGCGTCCGGCGTACGCGACGCCAGAGTCGTCATGCGCGCCGCGCGAGCCTCGCGCGCGTCCTGCTTGGTGAGGAACCCTCCCTTCGTCTCCTGAATCCGCTTGCCGTTGCTGTCCCGTCCCACGTCGATGACGTAGGACCACATGCCGGTGCACTTGTGCGGCGCCCAGCCACCGCCCGCCTCTCGCGGGCAGTGGTTCGTGTGCCGCTGGGTCACGCCGGTCTCTTTCCTCATGGCCGGTCTCCTTCGTCGGAGACAGGCGGGGCAGTAGGTGACCCGTCCATGCTTCCACCGCATTGCGTCACCGCACTACGGTCGTCCGCGATCTGTGGAAGGCCGAGTAGCGCCAACAGCGGGGCTGTGGGTATCCGCAGCCGCCGGCCGAGCCGGAGGACCGGCGTCGGCCAGGCGCCCGCGAGGATCAGGTCGTACGCGGCGGACCGGCCGAGGCCGAGCAGCCGCCCCGCCGTCGGCACGTCGAGCACCGGCGGAAGCGAGCGGAGGTCGTCGGTGGTCATCGCGTCACCTCGGGGAGGTCGAACCAGTCCGCCCAGAGCTGGCAGGGGTGGTA
This sequence comes from Mycobacteriales bacterium, assembly GCA_036382875.1. Taxonomy (GTDB): domain Bacteria; phylum Actinomycetota; class Actinomycetes; order BP-191; family BP-191; genus BP-191. The sequence goes on along the minus strand of DASVPJ010000006.1, from coordinate 2,069 downwards.
GCCGAGCGCCACCGCGATCCGGTCGGCCGCGTCCCACCGCAGCCGGTCACGGGTGAACAGGCGGTGAAGCGTGTCGCGGTCGACGCCGACGTTCACGGCGATCGCGCAGACGCTGTCGTCGGTCTCGGCGGCGAGCCGGCGCAGCGCGCGCCGAACCGGCTCGGCCGGGAAGTAGGTGTTCATGACAGCATCGCCGTGTAGGCGTGGGTGTGCGGGTGGCCGTAGTGGTCGCTCGGGACGAAGATTTCGTCGACCTTGACGCCGCGGAAGCCGCGCCACGTCTCGACGTGGACCATGACCCGGGCGTCGCCGCAGCGGATGACGACCGCGTCGCGGCCGGACATGACGCCGGAGGTACAGCGCGGCAGGGTGCGGAGCCGGCCGGCGGCGTGGGTCAGGACGTCGCGGCCGACGGCGGCGGCGTTGTCCTTGATACGGATGTAGGCGCGTTCGACGGCGGCCATCTCCGTGACGGCCGCGGCCCACTTCCCGGCGCGCAGCGCGTTGAGGTAGCGGATCGTGAACTGGACCGGAGTGCCCGTCGGGTCACCGGTGTCCCGGAAGCGACCGACGAAGTCCGCCGTGCCGTCACCGGCCGGCTTGCTGCTCGGCAGCGGCGTCGGCGTCGGCGTCGTTGATCGGCGACGGCGACGCGACCGGCGCCTGGACGGGCGCGATCGTGATGACCGTCGTCGGCGTCCGACCGCCTGACGTGCAGGCGGCGCCGGCGAGCCCCGCTGCGAGCGCTGCGAGGGCGGCGGTGCGGGTGGCGTTCATGTGGTGCTCCTCTCGGGAGCCGCCCCGGATGGGCGGCGAGGGGAGCACGGTGCGTTCCGGACTTCACGAGAACTTCACGGTGGAGTTACCGCGGCCGTGAGGTCGTCGTGAAGTTCTGGTAACCGGTCGTGAGGTTTTCGTGAAGTTCGGCTGGGAGGGGCCGGAGTTGCGGCAGGTGGCGCGCACTGTGCTCGGCACGCCGGCCCGGTCCTCGGGTCGCCGACCGACCCGGAGGCAGCCATCATCACCAACGCCCTTGTGGCCTTCCTCCCGGCGGCGTCCCCCGCGACCGGGCTCGGCGCGCAGCTGCCGATCCCGAACCCGTTCGGCTGGGTCGGCGACGGGATCGGCTCGCTGATCCGCGGCCTGCTGCGCGACCTCGTCGACGACTTCCTCAAGAACCTCGCCGAGCCGGTCCTCCGCTACGTGCTGCACACCCCGGACCTGCTCGCGGAGCCGACGCTGCGGCGGCTGTGGGCGACCTCGCTCGCGGCGCTGTTCGTCCTCGCCGGGCTGCTGGTCGGCATCGCCGGCACCGCGATGATCACCGGTTCCTCCACCCGCATGGGCATGGCCGCCCGGGAGGCGGTCGGGGTGCGGCTGGCGAGCGCGATGCTCACCGCCGCCGTCTCGCTGCCCGTCGTGGCGTTGGAGGTGCAGCTCGCGAACAAGCTCGTCGACGCGCTGACCAGCGCCGGTCTCGACGGCGCGAGCGACCCGATCACCTCTGTGTTCGTGAGGAACCTGCAAGGCGACATCGGCAGCTCGCTCGCGCTGCTCATCACGACGCTCGTCGCGGTCGTGTTCCTCGTGGTCCTGACCGTTCTCGGGCTGGCGCGGTGGGCGACGTTGTGGCTGCTGATCGTGCTGGCGCCGTTCGCGGCGGGGTTGAGCTTGCTGCCCTCGGGCGGTGCGGCGATGCGCGCGTGGTGGCGGTTGCAGGTCACGGCGGTGTTCCTGCCGATCGCGCACGCGGTGCTGATCGCGACGTGGCTCGCGATGTTCAGCTCGAACAAGACTGGGTTCGTCGGCGCGCTCGCGGGCGTCGCCACGTTGGCGCTGATGGCGAAGCTCCCCGGTTGGGCTGCCGGTGCCGCGATGGGCCTCGACGGCGGCAACGTGATCAACAACGTCCGCCGCACCCACGGCTACGCGCGGATGGCCGTCCGGACCGCGGTCGCGGTCAAGACCGGCGGCGTCAGCGCGGTCGCGCGCACGGCGGTCGGGGGTGCGCTTCCACCCACGCGCGGAGGAGCGGGTGGAGGAGTGACCCCCAGCGGCTCGTCGGGTGG
>DASVPJ010000005.1:0-142068 GCA_036382875.1 Mycobacteriales bacterium | reverse complement strand
AGCGTTTCCTGCAGCGAACGTTCTTCCGGCCGACTTCGCTGCAGGAAACGCTCACCGGGCGGGGGGTCGGCGGGCGGCGGGCGGGGGCGGCGGGCCCGCGACGCGCGTCGCGTTGACAGGGGCGGGGGCGGGACGTACGGTGCGATATATCGAGTCGATACATCAGCCCGATGTATCGGAATGCCCACAGTCCGTGACGAGGAGGCGGCCCGCATGGTGCTGGAGTTCGCCGTTCTCGGCCTCCTGCACGAGAGCCCCCTCCACGGCTACGAGCTGCGCAAGCGCCTCAACCTGATGCTCGGTCACTTCCGCGCGTTCTCGTACGGCTCGCTGTACCCGTGCCTCACCCGCATGGAGCAGCACGGCTGGATCACGAAGGACACGACCGGCGTGGTCGGGCCCGGGCGGCGGGCAAAGGTCGTCTACAAGCTGACGGCCGAGGGCAAGGAGCACTTCCAGGAGCTGCTCGCCGAGGGGGGTCCCTCCCAGTGGGAGGACGAGACGTTCGGCGTGCACTTCGCGTTCTTCGCGCAGACCGACGCGGAGACCCGCCTGCGGATCCTCGAGGGCCGGCGCAACCGGCTGGAGGAGCGTTCGGCGGGCTTCAAGACGGCGTTGCAGAGGACGCGGGAGAAGCTCGACGCGTACACGCTGGCGCTCCAGGAGCACGGGCTGGAGTCCGTCGAGCGCGAGGTTCGCTGGCTGAACGAGCTGATCGCCAGCGAGCGCACCAAGAAGGCCTGACCACCACTTCTTCCAAGCAGCAAAGGGAGCACCACATGGGCTCGGTCCGCGTCGCCATCGTGGGCGTCGGCAACTGCGCCTCGTCGCTCGTCCAGGGCGTCGAGTACTACCGGAACGCCGACCCGCAGTCGCGCGTCCCTGGCCTGATGAACGTCGAGGTCGGCGGCTACCACGTCGGGGACGTCGAGTTCGTCGCGGCGTTCGACGTCGACGGCAAGAAGGTCGGCCGGGACCTCAGCGAGGCGATCTTCGCCAGCGAGAACAACACCATCAAGTTCGCGGACGTGCCGCCGCTGAACATCGAGGTGCAGCGCGGCCACACGCTCGACGGCCTCGGCAAGTACTACATGTCGATGATCGAGGAGTCCGACGCCGAGCCGGTGAACGTCGTGCAGGCGCTCAAGGACGCGCGCGCGGACGTGCTCGTCTGCTACCTGCCGGTCGGCTCCGAGGACGCCGCGCGCTTCTACGCGCAGTGCGCCATCGACGCGGGAGTCGGCTTCGTGAACTGCCTCCCGGTCTTCATCGCCGGCACGCCGGAGTGGGCCGAGAAGTTCCGCGCCGCGGGCGTGCCGATCGTCGGCGACGACATCAAGAGCCAGGTCGGCGCGACGATCACCCACCGCGTCCTCGCCAAGCTGTTCGAGGACCGCGGCGTCGTCCTCGACCGCACGATGCAGCTCAACGTCGGCGGCAACATGGACTTCATGAACATGCTCGAGCGCGAGCGCCTGGAGTCCAAGAAGATCTCGAAGACGCAGGCCGTCACCTCGCAGCTCTCGCACGACATCGGCAAGAAGAACGTGCACATCGGCCCGTCCGACTACGTCGGCTGGCTCGACGACCGCAAGTGGGCGTACGTCCGCCTCGAGGGTCGCGCGTTCGGCGACGTTCCGCTGAACCTCGAGTACAAGCTCGAGGTCTGGGACAGCCCGAACTCCGCCGGTGTGGTCATCGACGCGATCCGCTGCTGCAAGATCGCGAAGGACCGCGGCGTCGGCGGCCCGCTGCTCGGCCCGTCGTCGTACTTCATGAAGTCGCCGCCGGAGCAGTACCGCGACGACGAGTGCCGCCGCCTCACCGAGGAGTTCATCGCGGGCGCGTAGCCCCGTCACCCGCTTCGAGAAAGGCCCGTCCCGTCCACGGGGCGGGCCTTTCGGCGTTCGCGGGACAGCGGGGCGGCACGGCGGGAAGATCGCCGCCGAGGTGGTGGCGATGCGCGCATGGTCTGCGCCGCTGTGGGTGGCGGTCGGGTTCTCGCTGGCGGTGGGCAACCAGGCGGCGGCGCCGCTCGCCCTCGCCACGCTGTCGACGGGGCCGCGGGCGGTGTACACGGGCGTGACGCCGGTGCGCATCTTCGACACCCGCGCGGCCGGGCAGGGTCCGGCGCTGACGACGGGCCAGACCCGCAACGTCCAGATCACCGGGCGGGCCGGCGTGCCGGCCGACGCCACGGCCGTCGTGCTCAGCGCCTCCGCGCGGGTGCCCACCGTCACGGGCTTCCTGATCCTCTGGCCCGCCGGGACGGCGCGACCGAACGTCGCGAGCGTGAACTACCACGCGAGCGTGACGATCACGAACCTGGTCACCGCCGCGATCGGCAGCGGCGGCCAGATCTCCGTCTACGCCAGCAAGGGCCCGACCGACGTGCAGCTCGACGTCGTCGGGTACTACGCCGGCCACGACCACGACGACCGCTACCTCACCAAGGACCAGGCGCAGGCGCGGGTCGCGGCGGGCGCGCTGACCTGCCCGGCGGGGTCGTACCTCCAGGCGGTCGCCGCGGACGGCGCGCCCACGTGCGCCGCCGCCGCGCCGGTGCCCGTGCACGACTCGCCGTTCCTCGGCGAGGGCACCACCTCCCTCGGCGTCGGCCCGAACCAGACCGCGGGGCAGAGCGGCGACTTCTACCGCGAGAACCTCACGCTCGGCGACGGCGCGGTGTTCCTCACCAACGGGTACCGGATCGTCCTCAGCGGGACGCTGACGCTCGGCCAGAACGCGCGGATCAGCAACGACGGCGGCGACGGCACGCTGCTCGCCGCCGGCCAGGGCGGGGCCGCCGGGTCGCTCGGTGGCGGCGCCGCGGGGACGTGCGGCGGGCCGGGCGCGCAGGCCACGAACTCCCTCGGCGGCGGCGGCAGCAACATGGGCGGCGGGACGGTCGCGGCGCGCCCGCCGATGGCCGTCGGCGGCACCGGCGTCGGGAGCTGGTTCCCGTCGATGGCGTACGCCAGGTCGTTCGACGGCGCGCCGCTCATGGGCGGCAGCGGCGGGGGCGGCGGGACGTGCGGCGCCGGGGCGACCGTCGGTGGCGGCGGGGGCGGCGGCGGGGTCGTCGTGGTCATCGCCAAGCGCATCGTGCTGACCGGGACCGCGGCGTCGATCACGGCGGACGGCGGCTCGTCGGAGAAGGCCGGCGGCGGGGGCGGCGGCATCGTCGTCGTCGCGTCGACCGAGGCGCGGCCGACCGGGCTCGCCCTGAGCGCGGCCGGAGGGACGAGCGGCGGCAACGCCGCCTGGTCGGGCGCCGCCGGGCTGGCGCGCTTCTACGGCATCTAGCCGCCGGGTCCTGAAGGAGGACGCATGTACGGCACCGTGATGATCGCGACGTTGAAGGGCAGCATCGAGGACGTCCGCCGGGTGTCCAAGGAGTGGGAGAGCGAGTCGGCCGTCCCGGGCTACGTCGGCGAGGACGTGCTCGCCGGCGACGACGGCAGCACCGTCGTCGTGGCCGTCCGGTTCGAGAGCCGGGAGCGTTACCAGGCCCTCGCGGACGACCCGAAGCAGGACGAGTGGTGGAGCACGAGGATGGCGCCGCTGCTCGACGACGTGCGGTGGATCGACGGGGAGTGGGAGCTCGGCGCCCGGTGAACCTCGGTACCCTTCCGCGGGCGACGACGGCGTCGCCGACCGGGAGGGCCGCGTAGGTGGAGAACGTCCTGCGGGACTGGGATGGCGAGTTCGCGCTGACGGCGTACGACGAACCCTCGGGCGCGTACATGTTCATCGCGATCCACTCGACGCGGCTCGGGCCGGGCGCCGGCGGCACCCGGATGAAGACGTACGACACCCCCGCCGACGGCCTCGCGGACGCGTGCCGGCTGGCGGGCGCGATGACGTTGAAGATGGCCGTCGCGGGGCTGCCGATGGGCGGCGGCAAGTCCGTGCTCGCGGTGCCCGGCGAGCTCGACCCCCGGACGCGGCGGAACCTGCTGCTGCGCCACGCGCACAACGTGCACATGCTCGGCGGCAACTACCGCACCGGCCCGGACATGAACACCAACTCGGCCGACATGGACACCCTCAACGAGGTGACGCCGTTCGCGTTCGGCCGGTCGGTCGAGAAGGGCGGCAGCGGGTCGAGCGCGCCGGACACCGCGGTCGGCGTGTTCCACGGCATCGTCGCGTCGGTCGCGCACGCGTACGGCTCCGGCGACGTCGCGGGGAAGCGGGTGCTCGTGCAGGGCGCCGGCGCCGTCGGGGAGCCGCTGGTCGAGATGTTGGTGAAGGCCGGCGCGCACGTCATCGTCTCCGACGTGTCGCTGGACCGGGTCGAGGCGCTCTACGACCGGCTCGGCGTCGAGGTCGTCGCGCCCGCGTCGGTGCTGGACACCGAGTGCGACGTGTTCGCGCCCTGCGCGACGGGCGGCGTCATCTCGGCGGAGGTCGTTCCGGCGCTGCGCTGCCGGATCGTCGCGGGCGCCGCGAACAACCCGCTGGTGGACCCGCACCGCGACGGCGAGGCGTTGCGCGAGGCGGGCATCCTCTACGCGCCGGACTTCGTCATCAACGGCGGCGGCGCGATCCACCTCATCGGCTACGAGGCGCTGGGCTGGACCGAGGAGCAGGTCGAACGCGGCCTCGAGGGCATCGGCACCACGCTCGCCGAGATCTACCAGGCCGCGGACGCGGCGGGGATCAGCACCGAGGCGGCGGCGGAGCGGATCGCGCACGCCCGGCTGGACGCCGCGCCGGGGCGGCCGTTCCTCCACGAAGTCTGACGCGTCCGCGCCAAACGGCACGGGGTCCGTTGCGTTCGGCCCGATGCTCGTCCCATGACACGCAAGCTCCTGCCGGGCCCGCCGCGGCCGACCGACCCCGAGCGGTACGCGGGGCAGTACGTCGCCGTCCTCGACGACGGCACCGTCGTGGCCGCCTCGCCCGACCCGGACGACGTGTTCCTGGCCGTCCGCGCGCTGGGTCTCGCGGGGCGGGCGTGCCACCAGTACCTGCCGGCCCCTGACGAGGTGCCGGTCACCGGAGTGGGGGCATCCCTTGAGTTCCTTCCCGTACCGGAGTGACGGCGGCGCGGCCCGGCCGGTCGTGGACGTGGTGGCGCACCACGGTCCCCGCTCGGCCCGGGTGAGCGCGCTGCTCGACACGGGCTCGCTGCAGACGGTCTTCGACCACCACGTCGCGGGCGAGCTCGGCATCGCGCTGGGTCGCAAGGGCGCGGAGCAGCGGATGCTGCGGCTGCTCGGCGGCACCTGGACGGTGCAGTTCGAGCACGTCGACCTCGCGCTCGCCGGTACCGACGAGTTCTGGGCCGCCCGGGTGGGCTTCCTCACGGCACCGGGCCCGCGCCTGCCGGCGCTGGGGCTGCTCGGGTCGGCGGGGTTCTTCGACCGCTACGTCGTCACGTTCGCCGAGTACCACGACCGCGTGACCGTCGAGCACGCGGCGGACGTGCCGCCGGTCTGACGGTCACCAGATCGGCGGCGGCTCGTCCTCGCGGGACTTCGTGGCGAGCTGGACGAGCAGGTCCTCGAGCAACGCCACCCGCTGCTCGGCGGCGACGAGGTCGATCTCGGCGCGGGCGGCCTGGTCGGCGGCCGCGGCGGCGCGGCGTTCGAGCTCGCGGGCGACGGTGATGTCGGTGTAGCGGACGACGACGGCCGGCGCGTCGGTGGCCGCGCCGACGACCTCGGCGACCGCGGCGAGCCAGCGGGCGGTGCCGTCCTCGCGGCGCACGCGCAACGGCACCGCGGCACCCGCCTCGGCCCGGAGCCGCCACGCGTCGAAGTCGAGGACGTCGACCTGCCCGCCCGCCTCGTCGGTGACCGAGACGGGGGCGTACGCGACGTCGCCGGCGCGGCGGCCGCGGCGGACGCCGAGCAGCCGGGTCGCGGCGACGTTGCCGGCCAGCACCCGCGACGTCTCGTCCAGGACGACCACCGCGACCTCCAGCGAGTCGAGCACGTCGTGCAGCAGGCGCGGCTGGTACGGCAGCAACGCCGTGTGCAGGCGGCGGTCGGTGTCCATGGGCCGATGGTCCGGGCCGTCAGGATGCGCCGCTATGGCCCGTTGTGGTCATCTTTCGGGGTGCCCCACCTCGCGGACCTGCGCGCGGTCCTGCGGGAGCCGCACTTCCGCCGTCTCTACGCCACCCGGCTGACTGCGCAGACGGCGGACGGCGTGTTCCAGGTGGCGCTCGCGTCGTTCGTGCTGTTCTCGCCGGAGAGCCAGGCGACGGCGGGGAAGACCGCGGCGGCGTTCGCGACGCTGCTGCTGCCGTACTCGATCGTCGGGCCGTTCGCCGGCGTGTTCATCGACCGCTGGCGGCGCCGCACGATCCTGGTCCGGGCCAACGTCGCCCGCGCCGCGCTGACCGCGCTCGTCGCCACGCTCGTCGGGTCGGGGGTGGAGACGTGGCCGTTCTACGTCGCCGCGCTCGCGGTGCTCAGCGTCAACCGCTTCTTCCTGTCCAGCCTCTCCGCGTCGCTGCCGCACGTGGTCGAACGCCGCCTGCTCGTCACCGGCAACTCGCTGTCCACGACGAGCGGCACGATCGCCGCGGGCGTGGGCGCGGGGCTCGGCGTGGGCATCCGCCGGGTGTTCGGCGCGGACGACGCGGGCGCGGCGCTGATCGTGGTCGCGGCCGGCCTGCTCTACCTGGCCAGCGCGGCGTGCGCGGCGCGGATGGCGCCGGACCTGCTCGGCCCCGACCCGGACGGCGAGCGCGGATCGACCGGCGAGGCGCTGCGGCACGTGCTCTCCGGCATCGCCGCCGGCGCGCGGCACGTCTGGCAGCGGCGGCGCCCCGCCTGGGCGCTCGCGACGATCGCGGCGCACCGCTTCTTCTACGGCCTGTCGACGGTCGCGACGCTGCTGCTGTACCGCAACTTCTTCACCGACCGCGGCCTCTACCGCGCGGGCCTGCCGGGGCTCGCGCAGGTGTTCGCGGTGTCGAGCGTCGGCGTGGTGAGCGCGGCCGTCGTGACGCCGTACGTCACCCGCCGCATCGGCAAGGAGACGTGGATCGTCGCGCTGCTCGCGGGCGCCTGCGTGGTGGAGATCGCGCTCGGCTTCCCGTACACGCAGCCGGCGCTGCTGGCCGCGGCGCTGCTGCTCGGGTTCGTCGCGCAGGCGTCGAAGATCTGCGTGGACACGATCGTGCAGGAGTCGGTGGCGGACGCGTACCGGGGCCGGGTCTTCGCGTTCTACGACATCCTGTTCAACGTCACGTTCGTGTCGGCGGCGGTCGTCGCGGCGTCGTTCCTGCCGAACACCGGGCGCTCCTACGCCGCCCTCACCGTCATCGCCCTCGGCTACGCCGCCGCGGCGCTCGGCTACCTGGCGGTCAACGCTAGAGCGGGAGCCGGATCGTCGGCGTCGGGATGATCTGACCGATCACGTCCTCGAGCGACGTGGAGGACGCGGACGGCGACGGCGTGGGCGAGGTGGACGGCTTCGGCGTCTGCCCGCCGCCGGTCCTGGTCGGCGTCGGCGTCGGACCGGGCTGCGGGCGCGACGAGGTGACCGGGCGCGGCGAGCCGCCAGCGACGACGCCGGACGTCGGGGACGACGAGGAGGAGGGGGCCGGCGCGAGCTCGCCCCGGAGCACGGCGGCGAGCGTGGTGCCGACGTCGACGGCGGAGGTGCCGAGCAACGCCGCCACGACGCCCCACGACCCGCCCTGCGAGCGAAGCGTCCGGGCCTCGGCGGCGCTCTTGCGCGCGGCCCGGCCGATCGCCTCGGAGAGGACGGTGTCGCTGGTCCGCGCGCCGGCGGCCGGCCGCAGCGACGCGGGGACGACGGGGGCGCCGGGGCCGTCGAGGCTGGCGGCGAGGGCGTTGAGGCGGGTGTCGTCGGCCACCACCGGGCCGATCACGGTGCGCTCCCAGTCGTCGTGGCGGAGCTGCAACGGCACGGCGGCGCGCGGCAGCGCGCGGCCGGCGACGGCGACCTGGTGCAGCGGGTCGAGCGTCAGCCGCTGGCCGGTGGTGGTCCGGACCCGCGAGTCGGCCGAGAACGCCGCGACGAGGACGGAGAACCGCCGCTCCACCCGCAACGCGCCGTCGCCGATCTGGTCCACGGTGGTGTCCCCGGCCCGGACGGTGACGCCGGGGCCGCGGCGGTGGTCGACCAGCAGCCCGCCGCGGGCGAGCTCGACGGTGGCGCCGTCCGGGACGGCGACCTCGGTGGACCCGGCGAGCAGCACCCGGCGGTCGCGCACGACGAGCGTGGCGGTGCCGCCGGTGCCGGTCCGGACCCGGTCGCCCTTCCGCAGCTCGGCGCCGTCCGACGCGGTGCGCTCCGTGCCGCCCGAGACCACGACCGCGTCGCGCACGCCGGAGAGCGTGACGGTCTCGTCACGCACGTCGGAGCAGGCGGTGAGGCTCGCGGCCGCGACGAGCGCGGCGGCGCCCAGCACAGGGGCGACCTTTCGGACCACAACGGACATCATCGGCGCGGAACGGCCCGAAGCACATGATCACCACGGGCCATGCCGGCCTGGTCACAAATGACTACTCGCCCACTCCTTCAGCAGCGCGACGGCCTCGTCGTGCGGGATCGGGCCGCGCTCCATCCGCTGGTCGAGCAGGTACTGGTACGCCTTGCCGACGGCCGGTCCCGGCGGGATGCCGAGGATCGCCATGATCTCCCGGCCGTCGAGGTCGGGCCTGATCCGCGCCAGCTCCTCCGCCTCGAGCAGCGCGGCGATCCGCTGCTCCAGCGAGTCGTACGCCGCGGCGAGCTGCTGCGCCTTGCGGACGTTGCGCGTCGTGCAGTCGGACCGGACGAGCACGTTGAGCCGCGGCAGCAGCGGGCCGGCGTCGGCGACGTAGCGGCGGACCGCGGAGTCGGTCCAGCCCATCCGGTACGTGTGGAAGCGCAGGTGCAGCTCGATGAGCCGGCAGACGTCCTCGACGAGCTGCTTCGGGTACTTCAACGCCTTGAGGCGGCGTCGGGCGAGCTTCGCGCCGACGACCTCGTGGTGGTGGAACGACACCCCGTCCGGGCCGATCTCGCGGGTCGCCGGCTTGCCGATGTCGTGCAGCAGCGCGGCCATCCGCAGCGTGAGGTCCGGCTCGGTCTCGCGGGAGATGGCGTTCTCCAGCACCGCGAGCGAGTGCAGGTAGACGTCCTTGTGCCGGTGCACCGCGTCGATCGCCAGGCGCATGGCGGGCAGCTCGGGGAGGACGTGCTCGCAGACGCCGGTGTCGACCAGCAGGGTCAGCCCGCGCACCGGCTCGGTGCCGAGCAGCAGCTTGGACAGCTCGACCTGGACGCGCTCGGCCGACACGATCTCGATCCGCTCGGCCATCGCGGCCATCGCGGCGACCACGCCGGGCACCGGCGTGAACCCGAGCTGGGCGGCGAACCGCGCGGCCCGCATCATCCGCAGCGGGTCGTCGGTGAACGACTCCTCCGGCGTGCCCGGCGTCCGCAGCTCGCCGCGCGCCAGGTCGGCGAGCCCGCCGAACGGGTCCACGAACTCGTGGTCGGGCAGCGCCACCGCCATCGCGTTGACCGTGAAGTCGCGGCGGCGCAGGTCCTCCTCCAGCGAGTCGCCGTAGACGACCTCGGGCTTGCGCGAGGTGGGGTCGTACGACTCGCCGCGGAACGTCGTGATCTCGCACCGCACGCCCGCGCGGGCGACGCCGATCGTGCCGAACGCGCGCCCGGTCTCCCAGGTCGTGCCCCACTCCTGGACCACCCCGAGCACCTGCTCCGGCAGCGCGTCGGTCGCGAAGTCGAGGTCGTCGCCCAGCCGCCCGAGCAGCGCGTCGCGGACCGAGCCGCCCACCAGGTAGAGGCGGTGGCCGGCGTCGGCGAAGCGGCGGCCGAGGTCGTCGGCGACGGGCGCGATGCGGAGCAGCTCCGCGACCGCGCTCCGCTGGGCCTCGGTGAGTCGGGACACGGGGCATCAGCGTACGGGGTCACCGCCGGAGGCCCACCAGGTTTGGCCCGCGCGAGGCGCGGGTAAGTCGGTCCGTTGGTCGCGGAACGCGCTCCAGAGCAGGGGCTTCCGCCAGCACGTCGTACCGCCTAGCGTTGGCGGGACACACTTCCCTGGAGACACGTTGCGCGGACCCATCGACGTGACGCAGGCCCTGCTCGAGGCCGGCGTGGCGCACGAGGTCGTCCACCTCCGCCGCCGGATCGACGACGCCGCCGAGCTGCCCGAGGTGCTCGGCCAGCCGGGCACCTCGTGCGTCGCCGTCCGCCTGTACGAGGCCGACCGCGGCCCGGTGGCGGCGCTGCTGCCGGCCGACCGCACCGCCGCCACGACCGCGCTGGCCCGCGCGGTGCGCAGCCGGCGGCTGCGCCGCCCCGAGCCCGGCCGGGTGAGCGAGCTGACGGAGTTCCACCCGTCGCTGGTCCCGCCGTTCTGCCTGCCCGGCGGCGTCGTCGCGGTCGCCGACCGGGCGCTGCGCGACGCCGAGGTGCTGTACACGACCACGGGCGACGGCGGCACCGCGCTCAAGGTGCACGCGGAGGACCTGTTCGAGGTCACCGGCGCGACCGTCGCCGACCTGGTCGAGCCCGGCGTCCTGGTCGACGTGACGCGGCGGGTCCTCGACGACGGCTGGCGGGCCGGCGCGCCGTCCGTCGTGGGGTCGTTCCGGCGCTGACACCCCCGGGGACGGCGTCCCGGGGCGGAACTAGGATCGGGTCGTGACCGCCCGCCCGTCGAAGCCCGCGCCGCGCCGGCGCCGGCTCCGCCGTGTCGAGGAGACGAGCGCGGGCGGCATCGTGCTCGACCACGCCGGGCCCGACGCGAGCGCGGCGCTGATCGGCCGCATCGACCGCAAGGGCCGGCTGCTCTGGTCGCTGCCGAAGGGCCACCTGGAGGAGGGCGAGTCGCCGGAGGCGGCCGCCGTCCGCGAGGTCGCGGAGGAGACGGGCATCCGCGGCGAGGTGCTCGCCCCGCTCGGCTCGATCGACTTCTGGTTCGTCGCGGACGGGCAGCGCGTGCACAAGACCGTGCACCACTACCTGCTGCTCCGCGTCGGCGGCGAGCTGTCCGACGAGGACGTCGAGGTCGCCGAGGTGGCGTGGGTGCCGTTGCGGGAGGCGACCCAGCGGCTGGCGTACGCCGACGAGCGCGCGCTGGTCGAGAAGGTGCCCGCCCTGCTCGCGGACTCGGCGTGAGGTCGGCGTGAGGCGCGCCGCCCGGCTGGCGGCGGCGCTCGCGCTCTGCGCGACGGCACTCGGCCCGGCGCTGCCCGCGGCGGCGCAGCCGGAGCCGTTGCCGGACTCGGTGCGGGTGGACCTGCGGTCCATGTCGCCGTTCCTCCGGCCGGGCGACGGCGAGCACCTGGTGGTGCGCGCCCGCGCGGTGAGCCAGGCCGCCGCGCCGCTGCGGCGGCTGCGGATGAGCCTGCGGTTCGGCGAGGCGCTGCGCGGCCGCAGCGACATCGCGAGCGGCCAGCCGCTGGCCCGGCAGGGCGCCCGGGTGGCGGACTCGGTGCTCGGCGACGGCGAGCTGGCGCCGTCGGGCACGGCGGACGCCGACTTCGACGTCCCGGTCGAGGAGCTGCCGTTCCGCAACACGCGGCGGCAGGCCGTCTACCCGCTGCGCATCGAGATCCGCGCGCGCGGCGTCGTCGTCGGCGCCGCGGACACGTACGTCATGTGGTGGCCGGTCGAGGGCGCGCCGCGGCTGCGCGTGGCGTGGGTGTGGCCGCTGGTCGAACGCTCCCACCGGCTGCTCGGCGACGACTTCCACGACGACGACCTGGCCGACTCGGTCGAGGACGGCCGCCTGGTGACGCTGCTGCGGGTCGGCGGCGCGTCGCGCATCCCGCTCACCTGGGCGGTCGACCCCGAGGTGCTGGACGCGCTGCGCCGGATGGCCGACGGCTACACGGTGCGCGGCCAGGAGGGGCGGCGCGGCGGCAACGCCCGGGCGTTCCTCGACCGCGTGAAGGGGCTGCGCAACGCCGCCGTGCTGCCGTTGCCGTACGCCGACCCGGACCTCTCGGCGGGCCCGGAGGCGGTCGGCAAGGCGGTGGTCGCGGGGCGGGAGATCCTGCGCCGCGAGCTCGGCACGCCGGGCGACGAGCGCCTCGCCTGGCCGCCCGGCGCGACGCTCGACCCGGGCGCGCAGTCGCTGCTCGCGCTGCACGGCGCGCAGGGGCTCGTGCTGCCCGAGGAGGCGCTGCCGCTGACGGAGAGCCTGTACTACACGCCGACCGCGCCGACCGCGCTGGACACCGGCGTGCTGCGGACGACCGCGCTCGTCGTGGACCGCCAGCTCGCCCAGGCGGTCGGCGGCAACGGCGCCGACGCGCGGCTCGCGGTCCAGCGCTTCCTCGCCGACTCCGCGATGGTCGCGCTGGAGCGGCCCAACGACGTCCGCGACGTCGTCCTCGCGCCGCCGCGCCGGTGGGACCCGCGCGCGGAGTACGCCCAGCAGCTCCTCGAGCAGACCCGCCAGGCGCCGTGGCTGGAGCCGGTGACGCTCGCCGACGTGCTGGACGACGAGAAGAGCACCGCGCCGCGCGTGCTGACCGCGCCCGGCGCCCGCGTGCTGCCGGCCGAGCAGACCCGCCGGGTCGCCGAGGCGCGGTCCGCCGTGACCCGGCTGACCGCGGTGCTCACCGACACGCAGCGGGCGGCGGCGCTGTTCGACGACCTGGACGACGCGCTGCTGCGCGCGGTGTCGTCGCAGTGGGGCGCCGACCCCGGCAACGCGCGCCGGCTCCCCGACGCCGTCGTCGCCGCGGTCGCGGCGCAGCTCGGCAAGGTACGGATCGTGCCGGGCGGCGTCGTCACGATGACCGGCCGCAGCGGCCGCATCCCGCTGACCATCCAGAACGACCTCGGCCAGACCGTGCGGGTGCGCGTGCGGCTGGACAGCAAGGACCGGCTCGCGCTGGAGAACGACGCGGCGTGGCGGCGTGGCAACGAGGTCGCCGTGCCGCCGGGCGGCTCGACGTTCGTCATCGAGGGCAAGGCGACGACCGGCGGGCTGTTCCCGGTCAAGGTCGAGCTGCTCGACCGCGACGGCCGGCCGATCGGCGACGCGTACGACCTGCGGGTCCGCTCCACCGCGTGGGGCGTCGTCGCGCTCGGCGTGACCGGGGTGGCGTTCGGGCTGCTGCTCGTCGCGTCGGCCACCCGGCTGCTGCGCCGCCGCCGCGCGGCCCCGGCGACGGCGTGAGCGAGACGTCGGTCGCCCGGTCGTCCGGGCTGATGGCGCTCGGCACGATCGGCTCCCGCGCGTCCGGGTTCGTGCGGCTCGCCGCGCTCGCCGCGGCGCTCGGCCTCTCCGGCGTCGCCGACCCGTACAACATCGCCAACACCCTGCCGAACATCGTCTACGAGCTGCTGCTCGGCGGCGTCCTGACGTCCGTCGTCGTGCGCCCGCTGGTCCAGGCGGCGAAGGAGGACGCGGACGGCGGCGAGGCGTTCGCGCAGGCGCTGCTGACGTTCGTGCTGGTCGCGCTCGGCGTCGCGGTGCTGGCCGGCGAGGCGCTGGCGCCGCTCGTCGTGCGGGCGTACGGCTCCCGCCTCGACGCCGACCAGCTCGCGCTCGCGACCGGGCTGCTGCGGCTGTTCCTGCCGCAGATCCTGTTCTACGGCGCCGGAGCGACGATGGGCGCGATCCTCAACACCCGCGGCCGCTTCGGCGCGCCGATGGCGGTGCCGATCCTCAACAACCTCGTCGTCGTCGCCACGCTCGGGGTGTTCGTGCTGCTGCCCGGCCCCCGGCCGCCGACGCCGGGCGGCCTCACCACCGCGCAGTTCCTCGTGCTCGGCGCCGGCACGACGCTCGGCATCGTCGTGCAGACCGCGGGGCTGGTGCCGTGGCTGCGCAAGGTCGGCTTCCGGTTCCGCCCCCGCCGGCTGGACCGGGCCCGGCTGCGCGGCCTGGCCAAGCTCGGCGGCTGGGTCGTCGCCTACGTCGTCGCCAACCAGCTCGGCTACCTCGTCGTCGTCCGGCTCGCCTCCGGCGTCCGCGAGGGCGGCTACTCGGCGTACACGTACGCGTTCCAGCTCTTCTCGCTGCCGCACGCCATCGTCGCGGTCTCGGTCATCACCGCGCTCGCGCCGTCGATCTCCGGCCACGCGGTGAGCGGCGACCTGGCGCGGGTGCGCTCGGAGCTGTCCAACGGCCTGCGGCTGATCGCCGTGGTCCTCGTGCCCGCCGCGCTCGGGCTCGTCGTGCTCGCCCGGCCGGTCGCGGTCGTCACGCTGTCCCGCGGCGCGTTCGGCGGGGACGACGCGGCGCTGACCGGGCGGATCCTGGTGGCGTTCGCCTGCGGGCTGCTGCCGTTCAGCGCGTTCCAGCTCCTCGCCCGCGTCTTCTACTGGCTGCAGGACTCGCGCACCCCCGCGCTGGTCAACCTCGCGGTCAACGCCGTCAACGTCGTCGCCGACGTCGCGCTCGTCGCGCTGCTCGACGGGGAGGCGCGGCTGGTCGGCCTGGCGGCCGGCTACGCGGTGTCGTACGTCGTCGGCTCGCTGCTGCTCGCCGCGCTGCTGCGCCGGCGGCTCGAGGGGCTCGACGGGCGGCGCGTCGTCCGGACGCTCGTCCGCACCGGCCTCGCCGCGGGCATCGGCGCGCTGGGGGCGTTCGGCGTCGCGGAGATGGCCCGCAAGACCGTCGGCGCGGGCCCCGCCGGGTCGCTGCTCGCGGTCGTCGCCGCCGCCGCCGTCGGCGGCGGGCTGTACCTCGTGTCGGCGCGGCGGATGCACGTGCGCGAGCTCGACTCGCTGGCCGGGCTCGTCCGGCGGCGGCTGGCCCGGTAGGCCGTCCGGCTCAAGGGCGCGGCCGTTCCGTCCGATTCACCAGGCGACGCACCCAGCAGTCGGAGGTACACGTGCGGGACGAGCGCGGCTCCATCATCGTGGGCTGGCTGACCAAGGTCGCCCTGGTGATCACGATCGTCGGCATCCTCGGCTTCGACGCGATCTCGGTCGCGACGACGAAGATGAGCGCCGCCGACGACGCGCAGCAGGCCGCCCGCGCGGGGGCCGACGCCTGGGTCGACACCCGGGGCGACGTCGAGGAGGCGTACCGCGCCGCCCTCGGCTACGCCGAGAAGCACGGCGGGTCCATCGACCCCAAGGACTTCGTCGTGGCCGAGGACGGCACCGTCCGGGTCCGCGTCGTCAAGAACGCGACGACGTTGATCTTCTACCGCAACGGCACCACCAAGAAGTGGGCGCACGTCGAGGCCGACGGCGCGAGCCGCGCGCTGTGACGTAACGCGCCGATCGGGTGGACAAGGACATCTCGAGTCCGTAACGTCCCCCGGGGCCGCCCGCCAAGGGGCGGTCCGTACGACAACGCCCGGGCCGCACGCCGAGTCCTGCCCCCCGGTTCCGGGCGCCCTGCGATCCACGCAGTGGGGCAGGAGCGGGGGACCCAAGGTCCCACGGCACGACCTCTCCGGAGGCCGCGCCTCGGGGTGAAGCCGCTCCCGAGCGGCCGGGCACCTTCCGCCCGAACCCGACAGCTGACCTCGCAGGCGTGTGGGAAGGGCGTTCACCCTTTTGCGTACCGCACGTTCGCTTCGCCATGCCCTGGCGCGCCCGGCTCGCGGCCTGGTGGCCGCCGCCGTGCTCGGCTCTGGGCTCGTCCTCGCGGCTCCCGCCGCGCCCGCCGCCGCGACCGACCCCATCGGCACGCGGCTCGTGCTCTCGCCGTACCGGCAGGACCGCATCGTCGGCCAGCGCGCCTCGTTCGGCATCACGCTGACCGGCAACGGCGTCCGGCTCTCCGGCCAGCCGGTGACGTTCTGGGTCCGCAACGCGAGCAGCAGCACCTGGAGCAAGTACGTCACCCGCACCACGAACTCGTACGGCCAGACCGGTCTCGCGTTCTACGTCAAGAGCTCGGCGTACGTCCGCGCGACGTACCCCGGCACCACGAAGTACCGCGCGACCGGGTCGATCACGGCCTACGTCGCGGCGTTCTCCTCGTACGGCGCCGCGGCGGTGAGCGAGGCCTCGCGGCACGCGGGCAAGCCGTACCAGTGGGGTGCCGCCGGCCCCGACCGGTTCGACTGCTCGGGCTACACGCTCTACGTGTGGTCGCGCTTCGGGCGCTCGCTGCCGCACAGCTCGCAGCAGCAGTACAACAGCCTGCCGCACGTCTCGAAGTCGGAGATGCGGGTGGGCGACCTGATCTTCATCGGCTCGTCCTCGTCGTCGATCGGCCACGTCGGGATCTACGCGGGCAACGGCGAGATGTGGCACTCGCCGCACTCCGGCGACGTGGTGAAGAAGGCGCGCATCTACAGCTCGTCCTACTGGGTCGCGCGCGTCGCGTAACCGCACGCCCCGCTCGGTCGGAGGGCCGCTCCCGGTTCGGGGGCGGCCCTTCGCGCCTCTAGCATGGGCGGTGTGACCGAGCAGCTCACGGCGACGCCGGACACGCTGCTCGCCGGGCGGTACCGGCTGCAGCGGCCGGTGGCGCCGCGCGAGACGACGACGACGTGGCGCGGCGTGGACGAGGTGCTCGCCCGGCCGGTCGCCATCAAGGTCCTCGACCGTCCCGAACGCCTCGCCGGCGGCACGGCGGCGTTCCTCGACGCCGCGGTCGCGGCCGGCCGGCTCACCCACCCCCGGATCGCGAGCGTGTTCGACGCCGCCGAGGAGGGCGGGCTCACCTACGTCGTCTCCGAGTGGGTCGAGGGCCGCTCGCTGGCCGCCCTGCTCGCCGACGAGGGGCCGCTGTCGCCGCCGCGCTCGACCACGATCGCCGCGCAGGTCGCCGAGACGGTCGTCTACGCGCACTCGCGCGGCGTGACGCACAAGGCGCTCTCGCCGACCGAGGTGATCGTCTGCCCGGACGGCGCGATCAAGGTGACCGACTTCGAGATCGCCGCCGCCGCCCGCGCCCGCGGCGCCGAGCCGGACCCGGACGTGCCCGACGAGGAACGCGACACCCGCGCCGTCGCGGCCGTCTACTACGCCTGCCTCACCGGCCGCTCGCTGACCAACGACGTCGACGGGCTGCCCCCCGCGCCGTACCGCGACGGCCGGCTCTGCGGGCCGCGCCAGGTGCGCGCGGGCGTGCCGCGCGAGGTCGACTCGGTCGTCGTGCGCACCCTGCTGCCGGAGATCGTCCGCAAGTCCGAGCCGATCCGCACGCCCGCGGACCTGGTCACGGCGCTGGCGCCGCTGCCCGGCGAGGGCGCGCCCGGCCGCGGGGAGAGCTGGGTGCCGCCGGACGACCCGCGGCCGTACCGCTCCCGCCGCTGGCTGCGGCTCGGCGTCCCCTCGCTGGTCGTCGTCGCGGTCGGCGTGGCCGGCGCGCTGACCGGCATCGCGGTCGGGCGGCTGCCCGGCATCGGCCAGAAGTTCCCCGGCCTGACCCAGGTCAGCCAGTCGCCGCAGCCGGCCGGCTCGGCGGCGCCGGGCACCGTCGTCGCGCCGGTGTCGGTGAAGGCGTTCGACCCGCAGGGCGACGGCGAGGAGTCGAACAACGAGGTCGGCCTCGCGCACAACGGCGACGCCACCGACGCCTGGCACACCACGACGTACTACAACAGCCCGGCGTTCGGGAACCTCAAGTCCGGCGTCGGCCTGCTCGTCGACTTCGGCCAGCCGGTGAGCGTCGACCGCCTCGTGCTCGCGTTCGCCGACCCCGGCGAGTCGGTCGAGCTGCGGGCCGCGGACGCGCTGGGGCCGGACGCGACGGCGTTCCCGGTCGTGGCGACCGCGAACGACGTCAAGGTGCCGGTCGAGCTGAAGCCGCGGGCGGGCACGACCGCCCGCTACTGGCTGATCTGGGTGACCAAGCTGGTGCCCACCGGCGACGGGAAGTTCGGCGCGGCGATCGCCGAGTTCGGCTTCTTCCGCTGAGTACGCTCGCACCCGTGCTCGAGGACCTGTCCGACAACGAGCTGCTCGCCCGCCACGCCGGCGGCGACGCGGCGGCGTTCGGCGTCCTCGTCGCGCGGCACCGCGACCGGGCGTGGGCCGTCGCGCTGCGCACGCTCGGCAACCCGGCGGACGCCGCCGACGCCGTGCAGGACGCGTTCCTCAAGGCGTACCGGACCGCCGGGACGTTCCGCGGCGACGCGCTGTTCACCACCTGGCTGCACCGCATCGTCGTCAACGCCTGCCTCGACCAGCTCCGCCGCGCCCGCAGCCGAGCGGCGGTGCCGCTGGACGAGACCGCCGCCGCGATCGCCGACTCGGCCGACCCGGTCGGGCGGCTCGACCTCGGGCACGACGTCGTGGCGGCGTTGCAGCGGATCAACGCCGACCAGCGGGTCGCGATCGTGCTCGTGGACGTCGAGGGGTTCTCCGTCGAGGAGGCCGCGGGGATGCTCGACGTGCCCACCGGCACCGTGAAGAGCCGCTGCCACCGCGGCCGCGCGCAGCTCGCCGCGCTGCTCGGCCACCTCCGGCCCGAGCGCGCGGGAACCGGGCCCGACGCGGGTACGTCTCACCCGAGCCACACCTCCGACCCGACACAGGGCGACGCATGACCGAGCAGCACGTGCCCATCGAGGACCTGGCGGCGTACGCCGCCGGTGACCTCGACCCCGCCACCGCGGTGACCGTGGAGGCGCACGTCGTGCTGTGCGGCGCGTGCCGCGCCGACGTCGACGCGGTGCGGGCGGCGACCGAGCGGGCGCGCGCGCTGCCCCCCGTGACCATGCCGGCCGACGTGGCCGGGCGCCTCGACGCCGCGCTCGCCGCCGAACGCGCCCCCGGCGCCACCGCCGCGCCGCTCGGCGACGTGCTGCCCATGCGCCGGCGCCGGCCGTCACTGGCCGGTCTGTCCGCCGTCGCCGCGGGCGTCGCGCTGCTCGCCGCGATCACCGTCCCGCTCGTCACGAGCCGCGACTCCGAGCCGACCGCCGCGCGCGAGGGTGCCGTGGCCGCCCCGGCGGCCGCCACCAAGCGGCTCACCTCGAACCTCGACTACTCGCGCGAGAACCTCGCCGCCACCCTCGGCCGCGCGCTCTCGGGCGTCTCGGCCGACGCCAAGGTGATGTCCAGGGACAACAACAAGTCCTCGGGCGCGCCGCTCCCAGTGTCCGCCGCGCCCACCGCCGCGCCGTTGGGGCCGACCTTCGGCGGGACCCGGACGACCAGCGAGGCCGTGTCCGCGCTGAGCACCGACGCCGGCCGGATGGGCGCGTGCCTCGCGGCCCTCGTCGGCGACCTCCCCGCGGCGGGCCGGATGCCGCTGGTCGTCGACTTCGCGCGGTTCAGCGGGCGGGACGCGGTCGTGTTCGTGTTCCCGACCGTGACGACCGGCGGCGAGGTGCGGCGCGACCGCGTCGACGTCTACGTCGTCGGCTCCGGCTGCGGCAGCGAGCCGGGCGGCGACATCCTCGACTTCCAGCGCATCCCGCGGCCGGCCAACCTCTAGGCGGGCGGTCGCGACGCCACCTTGGGCGGCGCGGTCCAGACCCACGCGCCCGCGGCGGCGAGCGCGTACAGCGCCAGCACCCGCGGCACCGGCGTGAACGCCGTGCCGGCCGCGAGCGGGTAGTCCAGCCCGGTCGCCACGGCGACGACCGCGTAGAGGGCGGCGAGCAGCCGCAACGCGCGCCCGCGCCGCTTGCGCGCCCCCGCCTCGGCCGCGATGCCGAGCACGATGCCGACGAAGAACGGCACGACGTAGCCGACGATCCCGGCGCCGACGTACTCCGACGAGATCAGCCCGGCGACCGGCGTGACGAGCCCGCACAGCACGCCCGCGCCGACGAGCGCGCGCAGGTCGAGCGGCGGCGGTCCCTTGCGGGTGCGCTGGCCCCGGCAGGCGAGGCAGCCGCCGCCCGGCGCGGCGGTCGCGTCGGCGGCGCAGCGGGCCCGGGCGCAGACGGGGCACGCGTCGTGCGCGGGCAGGCTCGGGTGCACCGCGCAGCGCAGCGCGCCGGCCTCCTCGGGCGTCACGTCGGGCATCCTGTCACGGGAATTCGCGCCGGTACGATCGGCGTTCCGAGCACGTCGTTCCGAGGAGAGAGGTCGTCCGGCCGTGTCCGCCATCCGCGAGGTCGTCATCATCGGGTCGGGACCCGCGGGGCTCACCGCCGCCCTCTACACCGCGCGCGCGGACCTCAAGCCGCTGGTCATCGAGGGCATCGGCGCCGGCGGCCAGCTCATGCTGACGACCGAGGTGGAGAACTTCCCCGGCTTCCCGACCGGGATCATGGGCCCGGAGCTCATGGACAACATGCGCAAGCAGGCCGAACGCTTCGGCGCCGAGTTCGTCACGGACGACGTGACGCGGGTGGACCTCACCGGCGACGTGAAGCAGGTCTGGGTCGGCGACACGCTGCACGAGTCGCACACCGTGATCGTCTCGACCGGCGCCCGGGCCAACTGGCTCGGCCTGCCGAACGAGCAGCGGCTCATCGGCCGCGGCGCGTCGTCCTGCGCCACGTGCGACGGGTTCTTCTTCCGCGACCACGACATCGCGGTCGTCGGCGGCGGCGACTCGGCGATGGAGGAGGCGACGTTCCTCACGAAGTTCGCCAAGTCCGTCACGATCGTGCACCGCCGCGACTCGCTGCGGGCCAGCAAGATCATGCAGGACCGCGCGACCTCGAACCCCAAGATCCGCTTCGCCTGGAACTCCGTGGTCACCGACGTGCTCGGCGACCAGGCGGTCGAGGGCGTGGAGCTGACCTCCACGGTCGACGGGACCAAGACCACGCTGCCGGTCACCGGGCTGTTCGTGGCGATCGGCCACACGCCGAACACCGACCTGTTCACCGGTCAGGTGGAGCTCGACGCCGAGGGCTACATCGCCGTGGACTCGCCGTCCACGCGCACGAACCTGCCCGGCGTCTTCGCCTGCGGCGACGTCGTGGACCACACGTACCGGCAGGCGATCACTGCGGCCGGCACCGGCTGCGCGGCCGCGCTCGACGCGGAGAAGTACCTCGCGGCGCTCGAGGCGCCGTCAGTCTCGGTCGCGGAGTAGCGGCGCGACGGGGAACCGTTCGTCCCCCGCCGGCTCGGCGTCGCGGGCCGGCACGCCCAACGGGTGCGGCGGCACGACCGGCAGGTCCGCGCGGGCCGGCGTCACGTGCACCGGCCGCTCGACCATCACGACCTCGCGCGGCGCCTCCCGCGCGGCCGCGGGGGCCGCGGCCGGCTCGGGCGGGGCGGCCGGCTCGGGCGGGGCGGGCGCCGCGGCCGGCGCGGGGGCGGCCGCCGCCGGCTCGGCCGCCGCGCGGGCCCGGCGCTGCTCCCGCGTCGGGAAGCCGTCCCGCGCCCAGTCGTTGAACCACAGCGCCACCAGCGTCGGCACCGCCGGGATGATCACCGTCATCAGGGCGGAGGCGCCGATCGACACCTCGCGCGCCTCGTCGCCGGTCACCGCGGCCACCACCAGCCCGACGAGCCCGGACCAGCCGGCGAACGCCGCGACCCACGCCATCACCGACAGCGTGTACCGACCGGCGCGTCCCATGCCGGGAAGTTTACGGAGGCCGGGTACGTTGCTGCTTCCCGAGAAGCCACCCCGCCACCGCCGAGGAGAGACCGTGGGCGCTGCGACCAAGACCACCACCGACGCGACGTTCGCGAGCGACGTCCTGCAGAGCGACAAGCCGGTGCTCGTCGACTTCTGGGCCGAGTGGTGCGGTCCGTGCAAGATGGTCGCCCCCGTGCTCGAGGAGATCGCGACCGAGCACGCCGACAAGATCACCGTCGTCAAGCTCAACATCGACGAGAACCCGCAGGCCGCGCGCGACTACCGCGTCATGTCGATCCCGACGATGTCGGTCTTCAAGGACGGCCAGATCGTCAAGACGATCGTCGGCGCGAAGCCCAAGGCGGCGCTCCTGCGCGACCTCGAAGGCGTGATCTAACCAGCCCCCCGCAGCGCCCCGGCGCCCGCCCTCCCGGCGGGCCCGGGGCTTTGTGCTGCCCGGAGCAGGTGAACGCGACGCGGAGAACGGGCACGTCCTAGCATCGGAGGCTCCGTCCTACTGAGCGAGGGGTGTCGGCGTGCGGCTGATCCGGCGTGGCGACCGCGGCGCCGCGGTGGCCGAGGTCCGCGCCATGCTGCACGCCCTCGGCCTGCTGCCGGACGCGCACCCCCCGCTCGGCCACGCGGTCGAGGACGTGGAGTACGACGCCGCCACCGAGCGCGCCGTGCGGGCGTTCCAGCAGCGGCGCGGCCTCGCCGCGGACGGCATCGTCGGCGCCGAGACGTACCGCACGCTGGAGGAGGCGCGCTGGAGCCTCGGCGACCGGATGCTGTACCGCAAGGTCGGGCACTACTTCGTCGGCGACGACGTGGTGGCGTTGCAGACCTGGCTGCGCGACCGCGGCTTCGACGTCGGGCGGCTCGACGGCATCTTCGGCCCGCGCACGGAGGCGGCGCTGGCGGAGTTCCAGCGCAACGTCGGCCTCAACGCCGACGGCATCTTCGGACCCGCCACGTTGCGCGCCATCGAACGGCTGCGCCGCGCGGTCGGCGGCGGCCGGATGGACCACATGCGCGAGCACGAGGCGCTGTTCCGCTCCGGCCAGACGCTCGCCGGCAAGACCGTGATCGTGGACCCGGGCCACGGCGGCGCCGACCCCGGCTGGATCGCGAACGGCCTGGTCGAGGCGGACGTCGTCTACGACGTCGCGGCGCGGGTCGAGGGCCGGCTCGCGGCGGCCGGCGCGATCCCGTTCCTCACCCGGTCGGCGGACGGCCACGTGAGCATCGAGGACCGGACGGCGTTCGCGAACTCCGCCGAGGCCGACCTCTACGTCGCGATCCACCTCGACGGCGCGCCGTCGCCACACCCGCGCGGCGTGGCGACGTACTACTTCGGCAACGAGTTCGCCGGCCCGTCGGTCACCGGCGCGCGGCTGGCCGACCTGGTGCAGCGCGAGGTCGTCGCGCGCACCGACCTGCTCGACTGCCGCACCCACCCGCAGTCCTGGGACCTGCTGCGGCTGACCCGGATGCCGGCCGTCGAGATCTGCTGCGGCTACCTCACGAACGCGCACGACGCCGCGCGGCTGCGGGAGCCGGAGTTCCGGGACACGATCGCCGAGGCGGTGCTCGCGGCGGTGCAGCGGCTGTACCTGCCGGCCGCCGACGACCCCGGCACCGGGCAGCTCCGGCTCGCCGACCTCACCCGGGCGTGATCCGTACCGAACGCCTGCTGCTGCGCCGCTGGCGACCGGAGGACGCGGCGCCGCTCGCCGCGCTGAACGCCGACCCCGAGGTGATGCGCTTCGTCGGCGGCCCGATCGGCCGGGCGGCCAGCGACGGGACGATCGCCCGGTCGACGGCGTTCCACGCCGCGCGGGGGTACGGCCGGTGGGCGGTCGAGCACGAGGGCGCGCTGCTCGGCTACGTCGGCCTCGGCACCCACCCGGTGATCGGCGACGGCGTGGAGATCGGCTGGCGGCTCGCCCGGTCCGCGTGGGGGCGGGGCTTCGCGACCGAGGGTGCGCGGGCCGTGGTCGCGGCGGCGCCGGCGTTCGGCCTGGACCGGCTCGTCGCGGTCGTGCACCCGGACAACGCCGCGTCGGTGGCGGTGTGCCGGCGGCTCGGCATGGCGCCGGAGCGGACGACGGACGGCGGCCTGAGCGTCTACGCGCTCACCACGAGCCGCAGCGAGCCGGGAAACGTCGGCTGGTCGCGCAGCGCGCCGTAGCGGGCATCCCACGTGCCGTCCGCCAGGTCGGCGGCGAGCCGGGCCACGGCGCGGTCCTCCGCCGCGCGCGGCACGAACGTCCAGGCGCTCTGCGCGCGCCGCACCCCCTCGTCGAGGAACGCCTCCGGCCGCGCGTAGCACGCCTCGGTGAACCCGTCCACGCAGTCCACCGGAACCGGCACCGGCGTCACCGTGCCGCCGCCGAGCAGGTCGGCCATGCGGGCCGGCGGGAGGTAGCGGCGGCGTTCGGCCGCGACCAGCTCCGGCGCGTACTCGGCGAGCCAGAGCAGGTCCAGCGCGTCGGGGTCGAACGTCAGCACCACGACCGGGCCGCGGGCCACCCGGCGCAGCTCGGCCAGGCCGCGTTCGGGATCGCCCCACTGGTGCACCGTCACCGTCGCCATCGCCGCGTCGACCGAGCGGTCCGCGAGCGGCAGCGCCTCGGCCACCGCGCGGACCGCGGGCGCGGCGCCGGGCGGGCGCTGGGCCAGCATCGCCTCGCTCGGCTCGACGGCGAGCACCCGGCGGCCGGGCGGCTCGTACGAGCCCGCGCCGGCGCCGACGTTTACGACCGTGCGGGCGTCGCCGAGCGCCGCGGTGACGTAGGCGGCGATGCGCGGGTCGGTGCGACGGCGCGGCGCGTAGGCGACGCCGGTGTAGTCGACGTCGCCCACTAGACGGGGCGCAGCGCGCCCTCGGGCGACATCGACTGGAGGAGGCGTTCGAGCGCCACTTCGACGTCCTCGCGCCACGAGACCGCGGTCTTCAGCTCCAGCCGCAGCCGCGGGAAGCGCTGGTGCGGCCGGACCGTCTTGAAGCCGACCGAGAGCAGGTACTCGGCGGGGAGCACGCAGGCCGGCGCCTCCCACTTCTTGTCGCCGAACGCCTCCACCGCCTTCACCCCGCGGCGGATCAGGTCCTTCGCGACGCCCTGCACGAGCATCCGGCCGAGCCCCATGCCGCTGAACTCCGGCAGCACGTGGCCGGTCGTGAGCAGCACCGCGTCCGCGCTGACCGGGCTCGTCGGGAACGCCACGCCGCGCGGCACGTACGCCGGCGGCGCGAACATCACGTAGCCCGCCGGCACGCCGTCGACGTAGACGAGCTTCCCGCAGGAGCCCCACTCCAGCAGCGTGGCGGAGACCCACGCCTCCTTCTCGAACTCCGTGTCGCCGGTCTCCTCGGCCCGCGCCCGCGCGACCGGGTCGAGCTCCCAGAACACGCAGCGGCGGCACCGCCTCGGCAGGTCGTCGAGGTTGTCGAGCGTGATGCTCGCGAGGCGGCGCGACATCGTTAGGTCGTCCTCCTGCGGCGCCGGGTGACCGGCGCCTCGGGCGGCGTGGCCGCCTCCTCGAGGCCGGCGAGGCGTTCGGTCATCGCGGCGCGGCCCTCGCTGATCGCCTCCGTGACCGGCTCGGCGACCGCGGCGGGGTCGGCCTTCGGGCGGGGGCGGCGGGTCCGGGCCGGCTTGGCCGGCTCGCTCGTCGCGGCGGCCGGCTCCGGCGGCTCCTCCGTGCGGCCGGGCGGCGGGGTGACCATCTCGGGGACGGCCTTGCGCGGCGGCTCGGGCTCGACCGGGGCGGTCGGCTCCTGGGCGATCTCGTCCGCGCCGTCGAGGGCGGGCTCGGCCTCGGCCGGCTCCGGCTCGGCGGGCTCGCCGGCCGGCTCCCCGAACTCCTCCTGCGGCATACGCACGGCGGCCCCCGCCCCGGACATGGCCGGCGCGTCCTTGGGGCTGCGCAGCAGGCTCGCCACCCAGCCGGCACCGGCGCCCACGGCGAAGCCGAGCAGGATCCGGCGGAGGGGGAAGCGCATGCGGCGGCTCACGGCGTCTCGGCGTCGGGTGACGGGACCCCGATCCTAACGGCGCCCCGTCACGCGCGGTAGCCTCGGGCGATGGTCAACCTCGACCCGTACGGCGACCGCTACGCCGCCCGCACCCGCGGGATGACGGCGTCGGAGATCCGGGCGCTGTTCGCGGTCGCGTCGCGGCCGGAGGTCGTGTCGCTGGCCGGCGGGATGCCGTACACCGCCGCGCTGCCGCTCGACGCGGTCGCCGCCGCGGTCGCCGACCTCGTCGCGACCCGCGGCCCGGTGGCGCTCCAGTACGGCTCCGGCCAGGGCGACCCCGAGCTGCGCGAGCTGATCTGCACCGTCATGGCGCTGGAGGGGATCACCGCCTCGCCCGACGACGTCGTGGTCACCGTCGGCTCGCAGCAGGCGCTCGACCTGGTCACCCGCATCTTCGTCGACCCCGGCGACGTGGTCGTCGCGGAGGCGCCGTCGTACGTCGGCGCGCTGGGCACGTTCGCCGCGTACCAGGCCGAGGTCGTGCACGTGCCGATGGACGACGACGGCTTGGTGCCCGAGGCGCTGGACGAGACGCTGGCGCGGGTCGGGCGGCGGGCGAAGTTCCTCTACACGGTCCCGAACTTCCACAACCCGGCCGGGGTCTCGCTCGCCCGGGAAAGACGAGATGTAGTGGTCGACATCTGTCGTCGCCACGACATCTTGGTGCTGGAGGACAACCCGTACGGGCTGCTCGGCTTCGACGGCGACCCGGAGCCGGCGCTGCGCGCCCGCACCGCGGACGGCGTGCTGTACCTAGGGTCGTTCTCCAAGACGTTCGCCCCGGGGCTGCGGGTCGGCTGGGTGCTCGCGCCGCACTCCGTGCGGGAGAAGCTGGTGCTCGCCGCCGAGGCGTCGGTGCTCTGCCCGCCGAACTTCACCCAGTTCGTCGTCGCCGACTACCTGCGCACCCAGCCCTGGCAGGACCAGGTGAAGGTGTTCCGCGAACTGTACCGCGAGCGCCGCGACGCGCTGCTCGACGCGCTGGCCGCCCACTTCCCGCCGGGCGCGGTGTGGACGCGGCCGTCCGGTGGCTTCTACTCCTGGGTGACGCTGCCGGAGGGGCTCGACGCGAAGGAGATGCTGCCGCGCGCGGTCACCGCCCGGGTCGCGTACGTCCCGGGGACCGCGTTCTACGCCGACGACCAGGGCCGCTCCTCGCTGCGGCTGTCCTACTGCTACCCCGAGCCGGACCGCATCCGCGAGGGCGTCCGCCGGCTGGCCGGCGTCATCGAGGAGGAGCAGGAGCTGCGCGAGACGTTCGGGCCGGTGTCGGCGCAGGACACCGGCGGCTTCGACGCGCCGTCGCCGGACGTGCGGTGACCGCGCGGGCGCTCGTCCTCGCGGGCGGGCTGTCGTTCGAGCGCGAGGTGTCGCTGCGCTCCGGCCGCCGGGTCTGCGACGTGCTCCGCTCGGCCGGGGTCGAGGCGGAGGTCCGCGACGCGGACGCCACGCTGCTCGGCCACCTGGCCGACGCCGCGCCGGACGCGGTGTTCGTCGCGCTGCACGGCGCGCCGGGCGAGGACGGCGCGATCCGCGGCGTGCTCGACCTGGCCGGGGTGCCGTACGTCGGCGCCACCCCGCACGCCTGCCGCGTCGCCTGGGACAAGCCGACCGCGAAGGCGCTGCTCCGCGGCGCGGGGGTCGCCACGCCGGAGGCGGTGACGCTGCCGCACAGCACGTTCCGCGAGCTCGGCGCGCACGCCGTGCTGGAACGCCTGCTGGCCCGGCTGCCGTTGCCGCTGGTCGTGAAGCCCGCCTCCGGCGGCTCCGCGCTCGGCGCCTCGATCGTGCACTCGGCGGACGCGCTGCCGGCCGCGATGGTGCACTGCTTCTCGTACGGCGACACCGCGCTGGTGGAGCGCTTCGTCGCCGGAACGGAGGTGGCGGTGGCCGTGGTGGAGCGGAACGGCTCTCCGGAGGCGCTTCCGCCGGTCGAGGTGGTGCCGAAGGCCGGACCGCTGTTCGACTACAACGCCCGCTACACGGCCGGCGCCACCGACTACTACGTGCCCGCCCGGCTGCCCGAGCCGGCGCTCACCGCCGCCACCCGTGTCGCGCTCGCCGCGCACCGGGTGCTCGGGCTGCGCGACCTGTCCCGGACCGACCTGGTGGTGGACGCGGACGGCACGCCGTGGTTCCTCGAGGTGAACGTCTCCCCCGGCATGACCGAGATGTCGTTGCTGCCGATGGCCGCCGCGGCCGGCGGCGTCGACCTGGGCGGCCTGCTCCGCGACCTCCTCGCCGCCGCCGCGGCCCGCTAGCCCTCCGGCCCGGCAGGCTCGCCCGCGCCCTCGGCCGGGAGGTCCGGGGCCATGATCTCGACGATGCGTTCGAGGTCGTCGACCGACCCGAACTCCACCACGATCTTCCCCTTGCGCCGCCCGAGGTCGACCCGTACGCGGGTCTCGAAGTAGTCGGACAGCCGCGCCTCCAGGGCGGCCGCGCCCGGCGCCTTGGCCGCGGCGGCCCGCGGCACTCGCGGCCCCTCGTCGCCACCGAGGTCCCCGACGTGCACGGCCTCCTCGACCGCCCGCACGCTCATGCCCTCCGCGACGATGCGGCCGGCTAGGCGTTCCTGCGCCTGCGCGTCGTCCAGCGAGAGCAGCGCGCGGGCGTGGCCGGCGCTCAGCACGCCCGCTGCGACCCGCTTCTGGACGGCGGGCGGGAGGTTGAGCAGGCGGATGGTGTTCGTCACCTGGCTGCGGGACCGTCCGATCCGCTCGGCGAGCTGCTCGTGCGTCGCCCCGAAGTCCTCCAGGAGCTGCTGGTACGCCGCCGCCTCCTCCAGCGGGTTGAGCTGCTGGCGGTGCAGGTTCTCCAGCAGCGCATCGCGCAGCATCGCGTCGTCCGGCGTCTCCCGCACGATCGCCGGGATCGCGGTGAGGCCGGCCTCGCGCGACGCGCGCAGCCGGCGCTCGCCCATGATGAGCTCGTAACGCCCGTCGCCGGTCTCCCGCACCACGACCGGCTGGAGCAGGCCGACCTCGCGGATCGACGTGACGAGCTCGGCCAGGGCCCCCTCGTCGAAGTGCTCGCGCGGCTGGCGCGGGTTCGGGGCGATGGCGTCGACCGGCACCTCGCGGTACGTCGCGCCGGCCACCCCCGCCGCCTCCGCGTCCCGGGCGTCGGCCGGGTCGCCGCCAGAGCCCTCGGTCGTCACCGGCCCGGTCGGGATGAGCGCGCCAAGGCCGCGGCCGAGGCCGCCACGTCGCTGCTGGTTCACTGCGCCTCCATCCGGGCCCCGCGTTCGGCGATCTCCCGCGCCGCCTCCAGGTACGCCTGCGCGCCGCGGGACGACGGATCGTACGTCAGCACCGTCTGCGCGTACCCGGGCGCCTCCGAGATGCGCACGCTGCGCGGGATCATCGCGTCGAGCACCACGTCGCCGAAGTGCCCCCGCACCTCCGCGACCACCTGCTCGGCGAGCTTCGTGCGGGAGTCGTACATGGTGAGCAGGATCGTGCTCACCGCGAGCTGCTCGTTGAGGTGGCTGCGCACCAGCTCCACGTTGTGCAGGAGCTGCCCCAGGCCCTCCAGCGCGTAGAACTCGCACTGGATCGGGATCAGGATCTCCTCCGCGGCCACCAGCGCGTTGACCGTGAGCAGGCCCAGCGACGGCGGGCAGTCGATGAACACGTAGTCGTACGGCCGGTCGTACTTCGCCACGGCCTTCTTGAGCCGGGACTCGCGCGCCACGACCGAGACGAGCTCGATCTCCGCACCGGCCAGGTCCACCGTGGCAGGCGCCGCGTAGAGGTTCTCGACTGTCGAGGGCTGCACCACGCTGGCGAGCGGCTGCCCGCCGACCAGCACGTCGTAGATGCTCGGCACGCCGGGCGAGTGGTCGATGCCGAGCGCGGTGGAGGCGTTGCCCTGCGGGTCGAGGTCGAGCACGAGCACGGAGAGGCCGCGCAGCGCGAGCCCGGCGGCGACGTTCACCGTGGTCGTGGTCTTGCCGACGCCGCCCTTCTGGTTGGCGACGGTGATGATGCGCGGGTGCGTGGGCTTCGGGAACGCCCCGGGGCGGGTGTTCCGCACGGCGGCAGCGGCCGCGCGCGCGATCGGTGTGTCGTCCCCGAGGAACGCCGCCAGGTCAGGCTCGGTTTCACGTGAAACATCGGCCGAGGGCGGTTCTGTTTCACGTGAAACACGCGCCATCGCCTCGCGGATGAGCGACTCGCGGTCCGGCTCGGGCTCCGGCTCGGGCTCCGGCTCGGGCTCCGGCGTGGGCTCCGGCGTGGGCTCCACCGGCTCGGGCGGGCTGGGCCAGCCCAGGTCCGACGGCGCGCCCCCCGTCTCGGACGGCGCGGTCGTGGCGCCCGGCCAGCCGAGCCCGGCAACGACGCTCACCGCGCCCCCTTCCGTACCACGACCACCGTCGCGGGTGAGACGCCCTCGCCGACACGTTCGATCCGCGCGCGCAGCGCGGGCGCGGCGGCCACCTCGTCGGCGGCGCGCTCGCCTTTCAGCGCGAGCAGCCGGCCGCCACGGCGCAGCAACGGCAGGCACCAGGCGGCGAGCCGGTCCAACGGCGCCACCGCGCGGGCCACCGCCACGTCGAACGGCCCGATCGCGCGCACGACCTCCTCTGCCCGCCCGCGCACGACCGACACCTGCGGCGCCAGCCGGAGGTCGGCGACGACCTCCTCCAAGAACGCCGCGCGCCGGGCCAGCGGCTCCAGCAGCACGAACGTGCAGTCCGGCCGGGCCAGCGCGAGCGGGATGCCGGGCAGCCCCGCGCCGCTGCCCACGTCGACGACCGACTCGCCGGCGGCGAGCAACGGCGCCACGACGGCGGAGTTCAGGACGTGCCGGTCCCACAGCCGCGGGACCTCGCGCGGGCCGAGCAGGCCGCGTTCGGTCCCGGCGCCGGCCAGCCACGCCTCGTACCGTTCCGCGAGGGGCTGCCGGTCGCCGAAGAGCGCCGCCTCACGCAGGGCGGACGACCACACGCCGCTGGGGCTCCTCGCCCTCGGACTCGCTCAGCACGCCGTCGATGCCGGCGATCGCGTCGTGCACGACCTTGCGCTCGAACGGCGTCATCGGCGCGAGGCGTTCGTCCTGGCCGCTGGCGGCCACCCGCTCGCCGGCCTCGGTGGCGAGACGGGTGAGCTCCGCCTTGCGCCGCGCGCGGTAGCCGCCGACGTCGAGCATCAGCCGCGAACGCTGCCCCGTCTCCTGGAGCACGGCCAGCCGGGTCAGCTCTTGGAGCGCCTCGAGCGTCTGCCCGCGCTGCCCGACCAGGTCGTCAAGCCCGTCACCGACGATCGCGACGGAGGCCCGGTCGCCCTCGATGTCGAGGTCGAGGTCGCCGTCCATGTCGAGGATGTCGAGCAGCGCCTCGAGGTAGTCGGCCGCGACCTCGCCCTCGTGCTCCAGCGCGCCCAGCCGTTCGTCGGCACCGGCCGGCTCGGCCGCGTCGCCACCCTCGGCCACCGGATCGGCCACCGCGTCACCCGCGTCACCCACCTGCTCGGCGGCCGCTACGGGCTCGGCGGCGTCGGCCCCGGCCTCGCCGGCGACGTCGTCCACGGTCTCAGCGTCGTCCACCACGGCGCTGCCCCTTTCGCTTGCTCTTCGGTTGCTGCTTCGGGCGCGGTGCGGGCCGCGCGGGAGCCGGCGCCGTCTCGGCGGCGGGCTCGGCCTTGGGCGCCGGCTTCGCGCCCTTCGGCGGCTTCGGCGTGCGCGGCGGCGCGGCGGCCGCCGCACGTCCGGTCGAGGCGGCCGGGCGGGCGTTCGGATCGACGGGGCCGAGCCGGCGCATGACGATCGACTGCTGGCCCATCGAGAACAGGTTCGTCGTGGTCCAGTAGATCAGCACGCCGATCGCGACCTGGAAGCCGAACACGCCCAGCATGACCGGCATCACGTAGAGCAGGATCTTCTGCTGGGTGGCCTGCGAGGAGTCGGCGGGCGCGTTGCGGCCCATCATCTGCTTGCTCGTGACGAACGTCGTCAACGCCATCGCGACGATGAGCACGACCGAGACGATCTTCACCGGCCCAGGAGAAGCTCCGAGGAAATCCAGCAGCTTCGCCGGAGAATTGAAGCCCGCACCGATGGGTGCGCCGAAGATCTTTGCGCGTTCGAGGTTGGAGACGGTGTCGGCGTCCAGCCCGAACTTCACCGGCAGCCGGTACGACCCGTCCGCGTTGACCTTCGGGGAGAGCTGCGAGAGCACCTGGAACAGCGAGATGAAGATCGGCATCTGGAGCACCATCGGGAGGCACCCGGCGAGCGGGTTCGCGTTGTGCTCCTTGTAGAGCTTCATCATCTCGGCGTTGAGCGTCTCGCGGTCGCCCTTGTGCCGCTTCTGCAGCTCCTTGATCTTCGGCTGCAGCACCTGCATGGTGCGCTGGGTCTTGATCTGCTTGAGGAACAGCGGGTACATCGCCAGCCGCACGATGACCGTGAGCAGCATGATCGCGGCCGCCCACGCCCAGCCGCTGCGCTCGCCGAAGACCGCGCCGGTGACGTCGTGCAGCGCCTCGATGGACTGCGCGACGATCCGGAACAACGCGTGGAACAGCGCTCTCACGTACTACTCACTCCTGCTCGCCGGGGCGTGCGCCCCAGGCTCTCGGGGACCGGGTCGTGGCCGCCGGGGTGGAACGGGTGGCAACGCGCCACCCTACGCACCGCGAGCCACACACCACGAACGCCGTGGCGTCTCAACGCCTCCTCCGCGTACGCGCTGCACGACGGCGCGAACCGGCAGCGGGGCGGCAGCAGCGGGCTGACCGCGCGCCGGTAGCCGCGGACGAGGAGCAGCAGCACCGCGGTCACCGCGCGCCGCCCACGAGCCTGGGCAGCGCCGCGTCGACGCAGCCGGCGAGCGCGGCCAGGTCCAGCTCGGCCGCGCCGGCCTGGGCGCGGACGACGAGCCGGGCGCCGGCCGGCAGCGCGTCGAGCCGCGCCCGGACGACCTCGCGGAGGCGGCGGCGGACCCGGTTGCGGACGACGGCCGGGCCGACGACCTTGCCGACGACGAAGCCGGCCCGGGCGGGGACGCCGGCGTCACCGCCGAGCGCGCCAGCAGGCGGGGGCGGGGAGTAGTGCAGCACGAGGGGGCCGCGCGCGGTACGGCGGCCGCGGCGCACGACCTCGGCGAAGTCCGAACGGCGCCGCAGCCGGGCGGCGGCGGGGAGCACGCGGGCGCGCGCTACGCGGAGAGCTCGCGGCGACCCTTGGCGCGCCGCGCGGCGAGGATCGCGCGGCCGGCCCGGGTGCGCATGCGCAGCCGGAAGCCGTGCGTCTTGGCGCGGCGGCGGTTGTTCGGCTGGAACGTGCGCTTGCTCACGGGACGGCTCTCCACAGGGAGGAAGACAGGGCTACGCATGCCAAAGCACGCGCACAGACGGCCACCACGATACGAGCAGCCTTACCGCGGGTCAAACACCGGCCCCGCGACACGCCGTGATCGCCGGGTGTGCGAGGGTCAGGCCCGGTCAGGCTACCGCAGAAACCCGACCGTCCCGACCTGTGGAGAACCCCTTGTCCACAGGCTCCGGGCGCTGTTAGTGTCCCCCGGCGCCGGCTTCCCCCGCCGCTTCCGGTCACCTGCCCGGCGGCGCCCGGCCCTTCCCGTGATCAGGTCGTTACCGACGGCCATCGCGGGTCGCGCGCGAGATGTCCAGATACGTCCCGGTAGAGGCCGGAACGCACCCCCGGAAGACACCCCGCCCGTGCACAGGATGTGGACGACGGTGTGGATGAAGGTCTGGACCTGTGGCCCTGACCCGGACGCGACAAGCCTGTCGCGCCGGGACCGCCGGAAGTAGGGGAACGCTGTGCCCGAGGACACCCTCGATCTCGCCGACGTGTGGCAACGGTCGGTCGACTCGCTCGCGAGCGAGAACCTGCCACCCCAGAACAAGGCGTGGATCCAGCTCACCCGCCCGCTCGGTCTCGTGGGGGACACGGCGCTGCTCGCCGCGCCGAACGAGTTCACCAAGGAGCTGCTCGACACGCGCTACCGCACGCTGATCGCCAGCGCGCTGTCGACGCAGGTCGGCCGGCCCATCGGCGTGGCCGTCACGGTCGAGGCGCCGGCGGAGGCCGCCGCGCACGCCGACCCGGAGCCCGACCCCGAGCCGGAGCCGCCCGCGCCGGTGAGCCTCGGCGCGGTCCGCGAGTCGCGGCAGCCGGCCGAGCCGGCCCGGCTGAACCCGAAGTACACGTTCGACACGTTCGTCATCGGCGCGTCGAACCGGTTCGCGCACGCGGCCGCGGTGGCCGTCGCCGAGGCGCCGGCGAAGGCGTACAACCCGCTGTTCATCTACGGCGAGTCGGGCCTGGGCAAGACGCACCTGCTGCACGCCATCGGCCACTACTCGGTGAACCTGTCGACCGCCGCCCGCGTCCGGTACGTGAGCAGCGAGGAGTTCACCAACGACTTCATCAACTCGATCCGCGACGACAAGGCCGGCGCGTTCCAGCGCCGCTACCGCGACGTGGACGTCCTCTTGGTCGACGACATCCAGTTCCTGGAGAACAAGGAGCGGACGCAGGAGGAGTTCTTCCACACGTTCAACACGCTGCACAACGCGAACAAGCAGATCGTCATTTCCTCGGACCGGCCGCCGAAGCAGCTCGCCACGCTGGAGGACCGGCTGCGCAACCGGTTCGAGTGGGGCCTGATCACCGACGTCCAGCCGCCGGAGCTCGAGACCCGCATCGCGATCCTCCGCAAGAAGGCCGCGGCCGAGCGGCTCACCGCGCCGCCCGAGGTGCTGGAGTACATCGCCAGCAAGATCCAGAGCAACATCCGCGAGCTCGAGGGCGCGCTGATCCGGGTGACGGCGTTCGCCAACCTCAACCGGCAGAGCGTGGACCTGGCGCTCGCCGAGGTCGTGCTCAAGGACCTGATCCCCGAGCACGGCGGCCCCGAGATCACCGCGGCGACGATCATGGCCGCGACCGC
Source organism: Mycobacteriales bacterium (assembly GCA_036382875.1). Classification (GTDB taxonomy): domain Bacteria; phylum Actinomycetota; class Actinomycetes; order BP-191; family BP-191; genus BP-191. The sequence goes on along the minus strand of DASVPJ010000005.1, from coordinate 107,727 downwards.
GGCGTACTTCGGCCTGTCGATGGAGGACCTCTGCGGCTCCTCGCGCTCGCGGGTGCTCGTCACCGCGCGGCAGATCGCGATGTACCTCTGCCGGGAGCTGACCGACCTCTCGCTGCCGAAGATCGGGCAGGCGTTCGGCGGCCGCGACCACACGACGGTCATGCACGCGGACCGCAAGATCCGCTCGCTGATGGCCGAGCGCCGGGCCATCTACAACCAGGTCTCCGAGCTCACCAACCGCATCAAGGTGCGGGCCCGGCAGTCATGATCGCGGCCGTTCACAACCTGGGGACAACGATGTGGAACGCTGTGCGCCCCGCGTGCACGACCACCGCCGCTGTGTACTCCACAGCGTGGATCCACAGGTCGGGCACGGCTTCCGGTAGCCGCTGACCTGCGGGAACGAGCGCCGTCCACAGTCGGGCGGCCCCTACCACTACGAATGTGTCAGTCCTATGAAGTACACAACGACAGAGAAGGCACCTCCACACCGGAGGCGGCGAGAGGGCGGTACGACGTGAAGTTCCGAGTGGAGCGAGACGACTTCGCCGACGCGGTCGCGTGGACGGCGCGGTCGCTGCCGAACCGCCCCGCCGTTCCCGTCCTCTCCGGCCTGCGCCTGGAGGTGAAGGGGCACGAGCTGTCGCTGTCCGGCTTCGACTACGAGGTGTCGGCGCAGGCGACGCTCGAGGTGCAGGCCGACGAGGCCGGCACCGTCGTGGTGCTCGGCCGGCTGCTGGCGGAGATCACCCGGTCGCTGCCGCCGGCCCCGGTGCAGCTCACCACCGACGGCACCCGCGCGGTGCTCACCTGCGGCACGTCGCGGTTCACCCTGCCGACGATGCCGGTGGAGGACTACCCGTCGCTGCCCGACATGCCGCCGTCCGCGGGCACGATCGCGAGCGACGTGTTCGCCGAGGCGGTGGGGCAGGTGTTCGTCGCCGCCGGCCGCGACGACACGTTGCCGATGCTCACCGGCATCAAGGTCGAGGTGGACGGCGACGCGCTCACCCTCGCGGCCACCGACCGCTACCGCCTGGCGATCCGCGAGCTGAAGTGGCGCCCCGAGGGCGACGGCGCCGCGACGACCGCGCTGATCCCCGCGCGCACGCTCGCCGACGCGGCGAAGACGCTCGCGACGACCGGCGCCGAGGTCGGCGTCGCGCTCGGCACCGACAACGGCGTCGGCATGGCCGGCTTCTCCGGCGGCACCCGCCGGATGACCACGCGGCTCATCGAGGCCGACTTCCCGGCCTACCGCTCGCTGGTGCCGGCCGACTTCGCGTCGGTCGCCCAGGTGGACAACGCCGCGCTGGTCGAGGCGGTCAAGCGCGTCTCGCTCGTCGCGCAGCGCAACACGCCGATCCGGCTGACGTTCGGGCCGGGCGAGCCGCTGGTGCTCGACGCCGGCGCCGGCGACGACGCGCAGGCGTCGGAGTCGCTCGACGTGTCGTACGACGGCGAGCCGCTGACGATCGCGTACAACCCCGGTTACCTGCTCGACGGCCTCGGCGCGATCGGCAGCGACTCGGCGGTGCTGTCGTTCAACGGCCCGATCAAGCCGTCGGTGATCACCGGCAAGGAGACCGAAGGGGAGTACCGCTACCTGCTCATGCCGATCCGGCTGTCCGGGTGACGGCGCCGGACCCGGCACCGGGCCCCGGCGCCGGGGGCGGGCCGGACGGGCCGGTCCCCACCCTGGGCATGGTCGGCCTGGGCCGGATGGGCTGGGGCATGACGCAGCGCATCCGCCGGGCCGGGCTCGAGGTGGTCGGCTACGACCACTCGCCCGACAACGCCGACGTGGCGTCCCTGGAGGAGCTGGTCGCCGCGCTGCCGGCGCCGCGGGTCGTCTGGGTGATGCTGCCGGCCGGCGCGCCGACGCAGTCCACGCTGGACGCGCTGCGCGGCCTGCTCGCCGAGGGCGACGTCGTGGTCGAGGGCGGCAACTCCAACTTCCGCGACTCGATCGCCCGCGGCCGCGCGTTCGGCGAGCGCGGCATCGGCTACGTCGACGCCGGCGTCTCCGGCGGCGTGTGGGGCCTCGCCGAGGGGTTCTGCCTGATGGTCGGCGGCAGCGACGAGGCGGTGGCGGCGGCGCGGCCGTTCTTCGACGCGCTGGCGCCGGAGGGTGGGTTCGTACACGCCGGCGAGTCCGGCGCCGGGCACTTCGCGAAGATGGTGCACAACGGCATCGAGTACGGCCTCATGCAGGCCTACGCCGAGGGCTTCGAGCTCATGGAGGCCGCGGACCTGCGGATCGACGTGCCGGCGACGTTCGCCGCGTGGCGGTACGGCTCGGTCGTCCGGTCGTGGCTGCTGGAGCTGATGGTCCGGGCGCTGGAGACCGACCCGGACCTCACCCAGGTGCGCGGTTACGCCGACGACTCCGGCGAGGGGCGCTGGACGGTGGACGAGGCGGTGCGCGCGGCGGTGCCGTTGCACGTCATCTCGGCGGCGCTGTTCGCCCGGTTCGCGTCGCGGCAGGACGAGTCGATCGCGATGAAGGTCATCGCGACGCTGCGCAACCAGTTCGGCGGCCACGCCGTGCTCCCCGAGACCGGGGAGACCAAGCGGAACGTCGCGGAGTGACGTGTACGTCTCCCGGCTGCAGCTCGTCGACTTCCGGTCGTACCCGGAGGTCTTCGTCGAGCTGGAGCCGGGCGCTTCGACGCTGATCGGCCCGAACGGCCAGGGCAAGACCAACCTCGTCGAGGCCATCGGCTACGTCGCCACGCTCGGCTCGCACCGCGTCGCGACCGACGCGCCGCTGGTCCGGGCCGGCGCCGAGCGGGCGGTCGTGCGCTGCGAGGTCCAGCGGGACGGCCGCGCCACGCTGGTCGAGCTGGAGATCACGCCGGGCAAGGCCAACCGGGCGCGGGTCAACCGGGCGCCCGTGCCGCGGCCGCGCGAGGTGCTCGGCGCGCTGCGCACCGTGCTGTTCGCGCCGGAGGACCTGGCGCTGGTGAAGGGAGACCCGCACGACCGGCGGGCGTTCCTCGACGCGCTGCTGATCGCCCGGACGCCGCGCTACCACGGCGTCAAGGCCGACTACGACCGCGTCCTCAAGCAGCGCAACGCGTTGCTCAAGTCGGCCGGCATCGCGCGCGGCGGCGCGGACTTCCGCACGCTCGACGTGTGGGACGAGCACCTCGCCAACACCGGCGCCGAGCTGCTCGCCGGGCGGCTCGAGGTCGTCGAGGCGTTGCGGCCGCTGGTGGACAAGGCGTACGACGTGCTCTCCGGTGGCGCCGGCCCGACGGCGTTGGAGTACCGGTCGTCGCTCGGCCCGGAGGCGCCAATGGTGCCGGACCGCGAGCTGCTGTCGGCCGCCCTGCTGTCGGAGGTCAGCAACGTCCGCAAGCAGGAGCTCGAACGCGGCATCAGCCTGGTCGGCCCGCACCGCGACGAGCTGGTGCTCTCGATCGGCGACCTGCCGGCCAAGGGCTACGCGAGCCACGGCGAGTCGTGGTCGCTGGCGCTGGCATTGCGGATCGCGTCGCACGACCTGCTGACCGCCGACGGGGGGGAGCCGGTGCTGGTGCTGGACGACGTGTTCGCCGAGCTGGACGCGGCCCGCCGCGACCGGCTGGCCGCGCTCGTCGCGCCGCGCGAGCAGGTGCTGATCACCGCGGCCGTGATCGCCGACGTGCCGGAGGAGCTGCAGGGGGCCCGGTACGACGTCGCCGCCGGGCAGGTGACGCGTGTCCGCTGACGAGCCCCGGCCGACCGCCGATCAGGCCGCCGATCCGCCCGCCGCCCCCGCTGCCGGGGTCGCCGGGGCCGATGCCGGCGGGGCCGGCGGCGGCCCGACCGGTGCCGACCTCGCCCGCGCCATGCTGCAGCAGGCCAAGGCGCGCGCCGCCCGCGCCCCCCGCGCGGCCGCCAAGCCGGCCCGCAAGCGGCGCGAGAAGGGCGACCCGACGACGTTCGGGGCGGCGATCGAGCAGTTCCTCAAGGTGCGCGGCTGGGAGGAGGACGCCCGGGTCGCCGCCGTGCTGTCCCGCTGGGCGGACATCGCCGGGCCGGACATCGCCGACCACTGCGCGCCGACGTCGTTGCGCGACGGCGAGCTGGTGCTCGCGGCCGAGTCGACCGCGTGGGCCACCCAGCTCCGGCTGCTCTCCCGCGCGATCCGCGACCGCGTCAACCTCGAGCTCGGCGCCGCCGTCGTCCGCTCCGTCACGGTCAACGGCCCCGCCTCCGCCCGCCCGCGCCAGGCCGGCGCGTGGCGCGTCGCGGGTGGCCGCGGCGACCGCGACACGTACGGCTGAGCGCTACAGGCAGGGCGGCGCGGTGAGGTCCGCGTACGTGGTCTCGCCCGGCCCGGCCGTGGCGGCCGTGTCGGGCAGCCCGCGCACCCGCACGGCGTACTCGCCGGGCGGGACGTCGAAGCGGTACGTGTGCACGGCCTCGTCCGACCGGAACGTCCCCGTCGCCACGACCTCGCCGCCGCGCCGTACCTCGACCACCGACTCGGGGCGGAGGTTCAGGTCGGGACCGGGGCCGTAGCAGAGCGGGATCGAGCCGGTCAGCGTCCCCGCCGCCCGCGGCGGGGCGGCGAGCGTGCTGCCGCCGAACGACACGAGGCCGGCCAGGCCGGCGATCAGGAGGCGCGTCATGGAGAGTGGACGCGCCCCCCTGACCGCCGGTTCCGCCTAGTAGACGCCGACGCCGACGTCGCCCGTCACGACGTCGACGCCCGTCACGAGACCGTTGGCGCAGCGTCCGAACGGGACCGGGTCGTTCGGGTCCAGCGTCGCGATGACGTAGCCGGTCCAGCAGAGCTGGAAGTCGAGCGTGGTGACCCGCTCCACGAACGTCACGGCCGCGGCGGGGCCGCTCACCGCGATCGAGTGGGGCTGGGCGCCGGGGTTGCCCTCGAGCCAGCAGTTGGTGATGACGACGGCCGCGACGGCGCCGACCGTGACCACGGCGCAGGTGCCGCTGATCTGCAGGCCGTTCGCGAACACGCCGGTCGTGACGCCGGTGTCGACCACGACCACGCCCTTGGTGCCTTCCAGCTCGGCCGAGGCGGGCGCGCCGATGGCGCAGACGAGTGCCGCGGTGGCGACCGCGGACACGGCGAGACGTTGGACGGTACGACGCATGAGGGGATCCCCCGATCTGGTGGTGGAACGGACGGAGGTCCCACGGCCGGCGAGCCGGTTGATTACACCCGTCGGCGGGTGCCGCCGCGTATCCGTATCCACAGGCCACGCGTTCTCGCGCCACGCGCGTCCACAGGCGCCGTCAAGACCCCTCGGAACGGCCGCGAACCGGTATGATCGGAGGAGCTCCAACGCGTGCGGCCCGCTAGACGGGCCGTAGCCGCGTTCCACGGCACGACGAGGCACCGGAGACCCGGTCGGCGTCGCGTGCCCACGCGAAGGACGGTCCGTGGCCTCGTACGACGCCGGAAGCATCAAGGTACTCGAAGGTCTGGAGGCGGTCCGCAAGCGCCCGGGCATGTACATCGGCTCGACCGGCGAGCGCGGCCTGCACCACCTCGTCTACGAGGTCGTCGACAACGCCGTGGACGAGGCGCTCGCCGGCTACGCCACCAAGGTCCACGTCACGCTGCTCGCCGACGGCGGGGTCCGCGTCATCGACGACGGCCGCGGCATCCCGGTCGCGAAGCACCCCACCCACAAGAAGCCGGCCGTCGAGGTCGTGCTGACCGTGCTGCACTCGGGCGGCAAGTTCGACTCCGGCTCGTACGCCGTCTCCGGCGGCCTGCACGGCGTCGGCGTCTCCGTCGTCAACGCCCTGTCCAGCCGGCTCGAGGTCGAGATCAAGCGGGACGGCTACACGTGGTTCCAGCCGTACGCGCAGTCGGCCCCGGCGGCGCCGTTGCAGCAGGGGAAGCCGACGAAGGAGACCGGCACGACGGTCACGTTCTGGGCCGACCCGACGATCTTCGAGACGACCGTCTACAACTTCGAGACGCTCTCCCGCCGACTGCAGGAGATGGCGTTCCTCAACAAGGGCCTCCAGATCACGCTGCGGGACGAGCGCGAGGAGGTCCCGAACGAGATCGTCTACCGCTACGCGGGCGGCATCGTCGACTTCGTGAAGCACCTCAACGCCACCAAGGAGGCGATCCACAAGTCGGTGATCTCGTTCGAGGCGAAGGGCGAGGAGCTCGAGGCCGAGATCGCGATGCAGTGGAACGGCACGTACTCCGAGTCGGTGTACACGTTCGCCAACACGATCAACACCCACGAGGGCGGCACCCACGAGGAGGGCTTCCGCGCCGCGCTGACGTCGGTCGTGAACAAGTACGCGCGCGACAAGGGCCTGCTCAAGGAGAAGGACGACGCGCTGACCGGCGACGACGTCCGCGAGGGCCTGACCGCGATCGTCAGCGTGAAGCTGCGCGAGCCGCAGTTCGAGGGCCAGACGAAGACCAAGCTCGGCAACACCGAGGCGAAGTCGTTCGTCCAGAAGGCCTGCAACGACTGGATCCGCGACTGGTTCGACCGCAACCCCGGCGAGGCCAAGGACATCATCACCAAGGCCACCCAGGCCGCCCGCGCGCGGATCGCGGCGCGGCAGGCGCGCGACCTCACCCGCCGCAAGAGCCTGCTGGAGTCGTCGTCGCTGCCCGGCAAGCTCGCCGACTGCCAGTCGACCGACCCGAAGGAGTCCGAGCTCTACGTCGTCGAGGGCGACAGCGCCGGCGGCTCGGCCAAGGGCGGGCGCAACCCGATGTTCCAGGCGATCCTGCCGATCCGCGGCAAGATCATCAACGTCGAGAAGGCGCGCATCGACCGGGTCCTCAAGAACACCGAGGTCCAGGCGATGATCACCGCGCTCGGCACGGGCATCCACGAGGACTTCGACCTCGCGAAGCTCCGGTATCACAAGATCGTGCTGATGGCCGACGCCGACGTCGACGGCCAGCACATCCGGACGTTGCTGCTGACGCTGCTGTTCCGGTTCATGCGCCCGCTGATCGAGCACGGCTACGTGTACCTCGCGCAGCCGCCGCTCTACAAGCTCAAGTGGACCCGCGAGGACCCGGAGTACGCGTACTCCGACCGCGAGCGCGACGGCCTGCTCGAGGCCGGCCTCTCCTCCGGCAAGAAGATCAACAAGGACGACGGCATCCAGCGCTTCAAGGGCCTCGGCGAGATGAACGCGGCCGAGCTGTGGGACACCACGATGGACCCGGCCAAGCGCGTGCTGCTGCGGGTCACCCTCGACGACGCGGCGACGGCCGACGAGCTGTTCAGCGTGCTCATGGGCGAGGACGTCGAGGCGCGGCGCGGGTTCATCATGCGCAACGCCAAGGACGTCCGCTTCCTCGACATCTAGCCAGCCGTAACGGACCGAAGGGACCTCCGTGGTCGACGTTCCACCCACCGACACGCCGGAGCACGACCGGGTCGAGCTGGTCGGCATCGAGGTCGAGATGCAGCGCAGCTTCATCGACTACGCGATGTCGGTCATCGTCTCCCGGGCGCTGCCCGAGGTCCGCGACGGCCTCAAGCCGGTGCACCGCCGGGTGCTCTACGCGATGTACGACGGCGGCTACCGGCCCGACCGGGGCTACGTGAAGTGCGCCCGCGTCGTCGGCGACGTGATGGGCAACTACCACCCGCACGGCGACAGCGCGATCTACGACACCCTGGTCCGCCTCGCGCAGCCGTGGTCGATGCGCGCGCCGCTGATCGACGGCAACGGCAACTTCGGCTCGCCGGGCAACGACCCGGCCGCCGCGATGCGGTACTGCCTGGCCGGCGACACCCGCGTCCGGACGGTCGAGCGCGGCACGCCGCGGATCGACGCGATCGTGCCGGGCGCCGAGCCGAGCAGCGACAACGCCGTCGACCTCAAGGTCGAGGGCCGCCTCGGCGAGCCGGTGCTGGCGACGACGCTGTTCCACTCCGGGGACCACCCGACGCTGCGCGTGCGCACCGCCGAGGGGTACGAGCTCACCGGCACGCACAACCACCCGGTGCTCTGCCTGACCGCGCCGGCCGGCGTCCCGATGCTGCTCTGGAAGCTGCTGGAGGAGGTCGCGCCCGGCGACCGGCTCGCGCTGCGCCGCCCGCTCGACCCGGCGCCGGGTGACGTGTCGCAGGCGGAGTGGCAGCTCGCGTTCCTGGCCGGCGCGCTCGTGTCCGAGGGCTGGGCCGGTGAGAGCAGGGCCGGGTTCAACAACGAGGACGAGACGTACTTCCGCGATGTCGTGGAGGCGTACGACGCCGTCGTCGGCGGTCCCCGGTACGTGTACTCGCGCACGATCGCCTCGGGCAACGTCATCCACGAGCTCGACGTGCAGAACCTCGACGCGTTCCGCGCCTCACCGCTCGGCTGCCTGGTCGGCCTGCGCAGCGCGGACAAGGTGGTGCCCGAGTTCGTCTGGGAGGGCAGCGCCGGGACCAAGCGGGCGTTCCTCCAGTCGCTGTTCACCGGCGACGGCTCCTGCTCGCTGCTGCCGCGCAACACGATCCAGGTGTCGTACTCCACCCGCAGCGAGCGGCTGGCGCGCAACGTGCAGGACCTGCTGCTGGAGTTCGGCGTCGTCTCCCGCCTGTGCCGGTACGACGACGGCGAGATCAAGGTCGTGGTGACGAACCGCCGCGACGCCCGCGCGTTCGCCGCGCACGTCGGCTTCGCCGGCGCGAAGCAGGAGAAGCTCGTCGCGGCCCTCGCGACGATCCCGGAGACCAGCACCGCGCTCTCGTCCGACCACGTCCCGTTCGTCGCCGAGTACCTGCGCGCCGACGGCGCCACCGCGCACGCCGACCGCGACTGGCTGCGCCGCCACAACGTCGACCGGGTCGAGCGGTGGGAGCGCGACGGCGACCTGATCTGGTCGCACGTCACCAGCGCCGAGGCGCGGCGCGTGGTGGAGCCGATCGTCGAGGCCGGCTACTACTACGCCACGGTCGCGGCGGTCGAGGACGCCGGCGTGCGGCCGGTGTACTCGATCAAGGTGAACACCGACGAGCACGCGTTCGTCTCGAACGGCTTCGTCAGCCACAACACCGAGGCGAAGCTCGCGCCGCTCGCCATGGAGATGCTGCGCGAGATCGACCAGGAGACGGTCGACTTCACGCCCAACTACGACGGCCGCTCGCAGGAGCCGGTCGTCCTCCCCAGCCGTATCCCCAACCTGTTGGTGAACGGCGCCGCCGGCATCGCCGTGGGCATGGCCACGAGCATCCCGCCGCACAACCTGCGCGAGGTGGCGGCCGGCGTCGAGTGGGCGCTCGACCACCCGGACGCGACGAGCGAGGAGCTGCTGGAGGCGCTGCTCGAACGCATCAAGGGCCCGGACTTCCCGACCGCCGGCCTGATCGTCGGTCGCCAGGGCATCGAGGAGGCGTACCGCACCGGTCGCGGCTCGATCCGGATGCGCGCCGTGGTCGAGGTGGACGAGGACCGCAAGGGCCGGACGATCCTGGTCGTCACCGAGCTGCCGTACCAGGTCAACCCCGACAACCTCGCCGAGAAGATCGCCGAGCTGGTCAAGGACGGCAAGGTCAGCGGCATCGCCGACGTGAAGGACGAGTCGTCCGCGCGCACCGGTCAGCGGCTCGTCATCGTGCTCAAGCGCGACGCCGTCGCGAAGGTCGTCCTGAACAACCTGTACAAGCACACGCAGCTCCAGGACACGTTCGGCGCGAACATGCTGGCGATCGTCGACGGCGTGCCGCGGACGTTGCGGCTCGACGAGTTCGTCACGCACTACGTGGCGCACCAGATCGAGGTCATCCAGCGCCGCACCCGCTACCAGCTCCGCAAGGCCGAGGAGCGCGCGCACATCCTGCGCGGCCTCGCCAAGGCGCTCGACCAGCTCGACGCGGTCATCGCGCTGATCCGCGGCAGCGAGTCGGCGGAGGCCGCGCGCAGCGGCCTGATGGAGCTGCTCGACATCGACGAGATCCAGGCCGTCGCGATCCTGGACATGCAGCTCCGCCGGCTCGCCGCGCTGGAGCGCCAGAAGATCATCGACGAGCTGGTCGAACGCGAGCGGGAGATCGCCGACCTGCGCGACATCCTCGCCAACGAGGCCCGGCAGCGGACGATCGTCAAGGACGAGCTGGCCGAGATCGCGGAGAAGTACGGCGACGAGCGGCGCACGCGGTTCGTCGCGGCCGAGGGCGACCTGTCCGACGAGGACCTCATCGCGCAGGAGGACGTCGTCGTCACGGTGACGCGCGGCGGCTACGCGAAGCGCACCAAGACCGACGTCTACCGCCAGCAGCGCCGCGGCGGTCGCGGCGTGCAGGGCGCGGCGCTGCGCGAGGACGACATCGTCGAGCACTTCTTCGTGACGACGACGCACCACTGGATCCTGTTCTTCACGAACAAGGGCCGCGTCTACCGCTGCAAGGCGCACGAGCTGCCCGAGCAGGGCCGCGCGGCGAAGGGCCAGCACGTCGCGAACATCCTGGCGTTCCAGCCCGACGAGAAGATCGCCCAGGTCATCGACATCAAGGACTACGGCGTCGCGCCGTACCTCGTCCTCGCGACGAAGAAGGGCATCGTCAAGAAGACGGGGCTGCGCGAGTTCGACTCGAACCGGTCCGGCGGCCTCATCGCGGTCAACCTCCGCGAGGACGACGAGCTGATCGGCGCCGCGCTGATCTCGAACACCGACGACCTGATCCTGGTGAGCCGGCAGGCGCAGTCGATCCGGTTCACCGCGAACGACGAGGCGCTGCGCCCGATGGGCCGCGCGACGTCGGGCGTCATCGGCATGCGCCTCAACGCCGGCGACGAGCTGCTGTCGATGGGCGTCGTCTGCGTGGGCGGCGCGCTGCTGGTCGTGACCGACGGCGGCTTCGGCAAGAAGACGCGGCTGGAGGAGTACCCGACGCAGGGCCGCGGCGGGAAGGGCGTGCTCACCGCGCGCATCGTCGCGAAGCGCGGCCAGCTCGTCGGCGCGCTGGTGGTCGGCCCTGACGACGAGCTGTTCGCGATCGCGTCGAACGGCGTCGTGATCCGGATGCCGGTGAAGCCGTTGCGCCACCTGTCGCGCGCCACGATGGGCGTGAAGCTCATCAACCTCGACGCGGGCGCTACCGTCGTCGCGGTAGCCCGCAACGCGGAGAACGAAGGCGACGAGGAAGGGGCCGGCGCGTGACGACACCGACCGGGTCGGGCGGCGTGCCCGTCTCGGGCGCGCCGCAGGTCGGCGTCACCGCGACCGCCGGCTCCACGGGCTCCACGGGCTCGCCGGGTGCACCCGGGGCTCCGAGCCCGCCGGGTGCGGCCGGTCCCGGGAGCAGCGCCGCGGGTGCCGGCGGTCCGACGGTCGCCGGCGGTGCCGCGGCCGCGCAGCCGCTCCGCCCGGCCGCCCAGGCGCGCCGGGCGCGGCTCGTGGTGCGCCGCGTCGACCCGTGGTCGGTGCTGAAGTTCACCCTGCTGTTCTCGATCTGCCTGCTGATCGTGTTCGTCGTCGCGGTGGCCGCGCTCTACTTCGCGCTCCAGGCGCTCGGCGTCTTCGACTCGGTCAACGAGTTCGTCCGCGACCTCACCCAGGCCAACTCCGGCGGCCGCACGACCGGCGGCGTCGAGGTGCCGTTCACCGCGACCCGAGTGATCGGCGTCGCGACGGTGATCGGCCTGATCAACGTCGTGCTGATCACCGCGATCAGCACGCTCGGCGCGTTCCTCTACAACCTCTGCGCCGACATCGTCGGCGGCATCGAGGTGACGCTGGCCGAGCGCGAGTGACGCGCGCTGCGATACCCTCACCCCCGCACGCGGGCCTGTAGCTCAGTTGGTTAGAGCGCATCCCTGATAAGGATGAGGCCGGAGGTTCAAGTCCTCCCAGGCCCACTCTCCGCGTCCCCCGCGACGGAACGGGAGCGTGGTGCGACCGCCTCGTACGTCCTTCCTCGGCCGTGAGGACGACCTCGCCCGCCTCCGCGACGCGCTCGCCGCGCACCGGGTCGTCACGGTCACCGGCGGCCCTGGCATCGGCAAGACCCGGCTCGCGCTCGAAGCCGCCGCCACGCCCCACGTCGTCGACCTGACCACCGTCGCGAACGACGCCGCCGTCGCCCCCGCGACGGCCGCCGCGCTGGGGCTGCGGGACGCGCGGGACCTGGCGGCGTTCGCCGGGCTGCTGCTCCTCGACAACTGCGAGCACGTGCTGGCGGGCGCCGCCGACCTGGCGGACGCCCTCGACGCCCGCGTGCTGGCCACCTCTCGCGAGCCGCTCGGCGTCCCCGGCGAGTACGTCCTCCCGCTCGGCCCGCTCCCGGACGCGGACGCCGTACGCCTGCTCACCGAGCGCGCCACGGCCGCCGGCGGCACGGCGGGCGGCGACGCGGCCGAGCTGTGCCGCCGCCTCGACGGCGCGCCACTCGCGATCGAGCTCGCCGCCGCGGCGTTGCGCACGCTCTCCGTCGACCAGCTCCTCGAACGACTCGACGCCCGCCTCGACCTGCTCGTGTCCGGGCCGCGTACGGCCCCGGAGCGGCACCGCTCGCTGCGCGCGGCGATCGCGGCGAGCGACGCGCTGCTCGCGCCGCCGGACCGCGAGCTGCTGCGCCGGCTCGCGGTGTTCGCGGGGTCGTTCCCGCTCGACGCCGCCGAGCGGATGGGCCCCGCCGCCGCGCTCGACCGCCTCGTCGCGAAGTCGCTCGTCGTGGTCGAGCCGGGCCCGCGCTACCGGCTGCCGGAGTCGGTACGCGTCTACGCCGAGCCGCCGCCGGACGCGGCGGACGGGCTCGTCGCGTGGGCGCGCGACGTCGCGAGCTGCCCGGGCCCGGACCGCGAGCACGAGTGGGTCGAGCGGGTGGCGACCGAGCACGCGAACCTCGACCTCGCCGCGGACCGCGACCCCGACCTCGCGGTACGCCTCGCCCCCGCCTGGATCGCGAACGGCCGCCTCGACGCCGCCGCCCGCCACCTCGCCGATCCGGCCACCCCGGAGGCCGCCGCGCTGGCCGCGCAGGTCGCGCTCGCCGCGGGCCGGATCGGCGACGCCCGCCGCCACCTGGAGGCCGCCGGCGACGAGCCGCGCGCCGCGCTCGTCCGCGCGCAGCTCGCGAACGCCGAGGCCGACTACGCCGCCGTCCTCGCGCACGCGGAGGTGGCCGCGCGCGGCGACGCGGACACGGCGACGGCGGCCCGCATCGCGCGCGCGACGGCGTACCGCGCGCAGGGCGACTACCCGGCGGCCCTGGCCGCGGCGGAGGACGCCCTCGCGTACGCCGAGGCGCTCGGCTTCCGCAGGGGCGTCGCCGCGTCGCTGCTCGCGGTCGGCGGCGTCCGCCGGCTGCTCGGCCGCTACGACGAGGCGGCGGCCGACTACCGCCGCGCGCTCGACACGGCGTCGGACCCGCGCACCCGCGCGGTGGCGTACGGCTCCCTCGGCAGCATCGCGATCGACCGCGCGCAGCCGGCCGAGGCGGTCGCGGCGATGACCGAGTCGCTCGCCGCGAGCCGCGAGTGCGGCGACCAGCGGACGACGCTCGTCACGCTGTTCAACCTGGCCGAGGCGCAGCGCACGCTCGGCGACGCGGCCGCCGCGCGGCAGCGCTTCGGCGAGGCCCTCGTGATCGCGCGCGCCCTGGACGAGCGCCGCTCCACCGGCTGGATCCTCGGGGCGCTCGGCGACCTGGCGCTGGACGAGGGCGACGTCGAGACGGCGGCCCGCCTGTTCGCGGAGTCGCTGACCGTGCGCGAGGCGGTGCTCGACCGGCGCGGCCTCGCGGTCGTGCTGGACGGCATCGCGGCGGTCGCCGTCCGCCGCGGCGGCCACTACGACGCCGCCCGCCTCCTCGCCGCGGCCACGACGCTGCGCGAGGCCCTCGGCGCGCCGCGCGAGCCCGCGCTGCAGACGACGTACGACGCCCTGCTCGCCGAGATCACCGCCGCGATCGACGACGCGCCCGACGCGCTCGCGGCCGGCGCCGCGCTCAGCCTCCCGAAGGCGGTCCGCGCCGCCCGGCGCGCGCTCGACGCCGAGCCGCCCGCCGCGCCCGCGCGCCCGGCGACCGCCCCGCGCGCGACGCGGCACGTCCGTACGCTCGGCGGCTTCGCGGTCCTGCACGGCGGCGTCCCCGTGGACCCGCGCGCGTGGCAGTCGAAGAAGGCGCGCGACCTGCTGAAGATCCTCGTGGCGCACCGCGGCCGCCCGGTCCACCGCGAGGCGCTCGCCGACCTGCTCTGGCCCGACGGCGACCCCGCCGCGCTGCCGAACCGGCTGTCCGTCGCGCTGTCCACGCTGCGTTCGGTGCTCGACCCCGGCCGCGACGCGCCCGCGCCCGTCGTCGTCGCGGACCGGACCGCGGTGGCGCTGAACCTCGACGCCGTCGACGTCGACGTGGAGACGTTCTTCGCACACGTCGCGGCGGGGCGCGAGGAGGCCGCGGAGGCGGCGTACGCCGGCGACTTCCTCCCCGAGGACGCGTACGAGGAGTGGTCGGTGGCCGTCCGCGAGCAGGCCCGGCTCGCGTACGTCACCGCGGCCCGCTCGCTCGCTCGCGCCGCCGCGCGGAACGGCGACGCGGACCGGGCCGCGACGCTCGCGCTGCGGATCCTCGAGCACGACCCGTACGACGAGCAGGCGCACCGCACGCTCGTCGCCGCCCTCCGCGCCGCGGGCCGGCACGGCGACGCGGCGCACGCCGAGCGCACGTACCGCGAGCGGATGGCCGAGATCGGCCTTAAGACCACCTGAAGGCTCCTCCGGACCCTGGGCTCGTGGAGTCCTTCGTGGTGCGGGTCTGGGTGCCGGGCGACGGCCCCGTCACGCCCGTCCTGCGGGGCGTCGTCCAGCACGTGTCGAGCGGTCGCTCGGTCGTGTTCGGGGCGACGGACCAGCTCCTCGCGTTCCTGCGGACCTGCGTCGCCGACGCGGCCGCCACCGGAGAGGGAGACCCCGATGCGTGACCTGACGATGGCCGTGGTTGCGGCGCTCGCACTCACCGCCTGCGGCGGCGGCGACAAGGCGCCCGACGCCGCACCCGGCACCACCACCACCAGCGCCGGAGGCAGCCCGTCGACGGCCGCGCCGGCCGCCGCGGCCGGCGACGCGTGCGCGCTGCTCACCGACGCCGAGGTCGCCGCCGCGCTCGGCGGCGCGGCCAAGGCCGAGGCGTCCACCTCGGGCGAGCCGCTGAACTCCCGGCTCTGCACGTGGGCGACGGACACGACGCCGCCGAGGACGTTCACGATCACCGTCAACACCACCGCGACGCTCGGCGAGGCCCTGCGCAAGAACGGCATGACCGCGCGCTCGATGTTCGACAGCGCCAAGACGGCGTACGCCTCCCAGAACCCCGAGCCGCTGGCCGGCGTCGGCGACGAGGCGGTCGTCGTCGGGTCGACGGTCATCGCGGTCAAGGGCGACGTGTACGTCCAGACGACGACGGCGTTCGGCGACAGCGCGGCCGCGAAGGCCGCGCTGACGGACCTGACGGCCAAGGCCGTCGCGAAGCTGTGAGGTACGTCCTCGCGACCGCGCTGCTCCTCACCGGCGCGACCGCCTGCGGCCACGACGCGCCGCGGCGTTCGCCGGTGGAGCTCACGGTCGTCAACCGCACCGACCACGAGGTGGCCGTCACGCCGTGGCGCGGCGCCGACACGGTCACCGTGCCCGCGCGGGGCAGCGTCCCCGTCCGGGCGAGCGCGCCGCCGCAGCCGTGGACGTTCCGCGTCGCCGGCCCCGACGGCCGCGACCTGCACACGACGGAGCTGTGGCTGCGCGGCTCGCGCTCCGTACTCGTCACCGAGACCGGCGCGGCCCCTGACGGGTTCCTCGACGGCTCCGACCTGAACCGGGGGACCCGATGATCGCAGGCAAGACAGCCATCCTCACCGGCCTGGCGGCGACGGCCACCGTCGCGGCGGCCGTCACCGGCACCGTGCTCGTCAAGGGCGGGCCGCGGGTCGTCGTGCCCGCGACGGCGTACGCCACCGCCGACACGTCGAACCAGTCGTGGTGGTTCGAGCCGTCGGCGGCGTTCGTGCCGAAGGGCTCGTGCACGCCTTCCAACGCGCGTCCCGGCGGGGTCTCGCCCGCCGAGGACCGCCTCATCGTGCGGCACGACTCGCTGCACTTCCGGGACGGCACGCACGACCCGGTCGAGACGTTCCCGCCGCGTCCCGCGGAGACGCAGCGGCTCGGCAGCGACGGCCAGCTCGCGCGCCTCAAGGACGGTCGGCTGCTCTACGTCGAGATGGGCCAGACCACGAAGGCGTTCACCCCGAAGCCGTTCTGGCACGACTACGCGGGCTACCTGCGCTCGACGATGGAGTTCTTCACGTCGTCGGACTGCGGCACGTCGTGGGACCACGCGCTGACCATCGACACCAAGGACTTCGAGGGCGGCAAGTGCGCCGTCCCGCAGGACAACGGCGGCCCTTGGCCCGGCGGCTTCGACCGGATCGAGGTGCACGCCGACCCGTGGCGCGGCGACGTGTACGTCACCACGGCCTGCCGCGGCGGCAACACCGCCGAGTACATGGCGGAGCACCTCTACACCCGCGTCCTGCTGTTCCGCATCGAGCCGGACGTGACCTCCTGGACGCTGACGAAGGGCATCCAGTTCAACTACGGCCCGCCAATGGCGGTCACCACGACGGCGGACGGCAGCGTGCACCTGCTGCGCTGCGACTACGCCGCCAGGCCGCAGCTCGTCCGGCTGGCGGACCGGGGCGAACGCCTCGTCGCCGTCACCGACGTGCGCGCCCAGGGCGAGACCGACGCGGACGCGGCCTGCGCGATCGCCGGCGACCTGAAGAACGAGGCGACGGGCATGTCGATGCCCGTGACCGAGCTGCGGCTCGCGCCGGCCGGACCGCGGGCCGTGCGGGTCGCGTACCACCAGGTCGTCGACACGTGGCCGCGAGTGCGGCTCTACACCGCGACGTACGCCCCGCTCCCGAGCGGCCAGCCGTGCGCCGCGATGCGGACGGAGTACCTCGCGCAGTTCGTCGTGCCGGACAACCCGGTGCCGCCGGTGCCCGGGTGCGGCGCGGCGCCGTCGTTCTCCACGGCCAGGCTCGCCGGCGACGAGGGCACATCGGTCGTGCACTTCGACCTGATCGCGCCGGACGTCACGGCCCTCGGCTCCGAGAAGGCGATGGCGTCGTCGATGCTCTACTGGATGCAGCACTCGCCGGCGACCGGCCAGCGCGAGGTCCGCTACCGGACCATCTCGGCGAACGGCTCCTGGTCCGACCAGCACACCGCGTCGGCCGCGCCCTGGACGCCGCGGCTGGGCGCCGACACGCGCGACGCGGACTACGAGTACGGCGGCTACGCGTTCGTGGACGGCCGCTGCCGCTACGCGCTGGTGTGGAACGAGAGCCACGCGAAGCCGGCCGGGCCGAACCTCTACGCGCACTACGCGATCGTGGACGACCTGTCCTGCACCGGCGCGGTCGCGTCGCCCGCGCCGGTCGTGACGCCGAGCGCCAGCCACTCGCCGCTGCCCAAGCCGAAGCCGAGCGTGACGCTGCCGCCGAAGCAGACGCTCGCGCCGCCCCTGACCGCCGCGCCGCACACGTCGGCCCCGCCGACGGCACCGCCCCCGACCACGCCGCCGCCGAAGTCGAGGGTCGCCGGGGTCACCCTGTCCGTGCAGACCTGCACCGAGCAGCCCGACCGGACGTGGCGGTGCCCGTACACCGCGAAGTTCACGTACACCCAGGGCTCCGGCGGCGGCTACTACTGGCGGATCGAGGGGACGCTGCGCTACGGCTGCTACCCGGACCACGGCGGCGGCGCGGAGGCGTACAAGAAGCAGTCGCACTACGTCGAGATCGGGAAGGGGCAGACGTCGTACACGGCGAGCGGCTACCTCACGTTCGACAAGCCGCCGAACCCCACCGACGTGTACGGCACCCCGGGCCAGCTCTCCGACGCGCACGTCCAGGTGATGACCGAGCCCGTGCGGTCGGACGACACGACGTTCGCGAGCACCGCGCTCTGCGGCAAGCCGTAGGAACGGCCCCCGGCCCGCGCCGCCGAGGCGGACGCGGGCCGGGGGCCGTACGGACAGCGCGTTACGCCGGGTCGGGCAGGATGGTGACGATCTCGACGATGCAGTCCCGGATCGGGCCGGTCGGGTACAGGCCGGTCAGCGTCTGCGCGCCGACGACGAGCGCCAGGTCGGACGGGGTCAGCTCGGTGAGGGCCTCGATCGTGAGCGTGGGCTTCATGCGCGTTCCCTTCGGGAGGGTCAGGCGGTGACCGTGCGGGTGACCAACTCGAGCGGGCAGCCGGGGATCGGCGTCGTGGGCCAGAAGTCGAACTGGCCGCCGAGCACGACCGCGAGGTCGTCGTCGGAGAGCTCGGCCAGGGTCTCGAGCTTGAGGGTGAGCCTCATCAGAGGCACCACCTGACGGGCTGCGTCGGGATCGGGGCGGTGAGGCAGATGCTGTCGAGGGTCGGCGCGGCGGCGCCGGCGATCGCGGCGAGCTCGGCCGGCACCAGCTCGGCCAGCGGCTCGCGTCTGAGGGTGAGCTTCATTGCTGCTCCTCGTGAGGGGACGGCGCCGGGGCGCCGCGGCGTCCTGGGGACTGCCACGTCTTCGCCGCCGTGCCCCGGTTTCCTGGGCCCGCACGCGGACAGGACGCTGGGGTACGGTCGGGCTCTCTCCTCACGGAAGGCGTCGTCATGCCGAAGAAGAAGCTGCTCCTGCTCGTGGCCGCGATCGGTGGCGTGTTCGCCGCGAAGAAGGCCAAGGAGAAGAAGGACGAGCAGGACCTCTGGACCGAGGCGACCGCGCCGTCCGACCTCCGCTAGACACCCGGCCGCGCTCGCGGCCGGCACGCACGGCGCGCGCCGCTCCCGGGTCGCCCCCGCCTCAACTGTGAAGATCGCCACGCTCAGCAAGGCGTGTGGGCTGCACAGAACGGGGCCGGGCCCGGCACGCGCGCCGCCGGGGGGACGTAGCTCAACTGGCAGAGCACCGCCTTTGCAAGGCGGGGGTTGCGCGTTCAAGTCGCGTCGTCTCCACGAACCCCGCGCGAGGCTTGGCGCCCTCGCGCCCGGGCAGAACGGCGCCGTGGAGCCCTACGCCTCCCCGGCCGAAGCCGCGCTCAGCTTCGCGGCGCCGGGTCGTTGGAAGGTTCGCCACGAGGTCCGCACCGACGAGTTCGCGGCGGTGGCCCTGACCGCCGAGGGCTACGACCCCCCGGTCAGCGTCGTCTACGTCGTGCGGCAGGCGTCCGGTGGCTGGATCCCGCAGGGCGGCGGCGGGCTCGGCGGCGGGAACTGGTGTGGCCTCGGCGCCGAGGACGGGGTGGCGGTCGCCAGCTTCGAGACCACCCGCGACGTCCATGTTGAAGGTCCGGGTGAACGGTGCCCTGGTCGAGGTCGAGGTAGCCGACGGAGTCGGCCTGCTGCTCCTGCCGCACGTGGACGCCATGTGGTCGGCGAACGGGCTGCCCGAGGTCGAGTCGTACGTCACGAGGGACGGCGGGCAGGTCGACGGCCGGCCGCCGCCCGCCCGGGTCTTCACGAAGGTCGCCGACCTCGACCTGCTTCGCGCGCTCGACGACGCGCGGCACTACGTCTGGGCGGCGCAGGTTCAGGTGGAGAGGTTCGTCACGGCGTTCCGTCGTATCTCCCGTTCGACGCTCCCGCCGTCGCCCGCCGAGATCCGCCAGTCCTCCCAGGCCTTCGCCGAGGCGGAGTTCCTCCTGAACGCGGCCGCGCAGGTGGAGAAGTCCCTGCGCCTGCTGGCCGACGGCCCCGCCTTCAGCGAGCCGACCGCGTTCGCGGTCCGGACGTTGCGGAACCTCCACGAGCACTGGGAGCAGCACCGCGCGTCGTTCGCGAGCCCGTCGTTGCCGAAGAAGCGCGCAGGCGCGACGTTCGCCACCGCCTACCCCGACGAGGTGCCCTGGTCGTTCCGGTGGTCGGCCGGGACGGGCCACTTCATCAGCGTGCTTCGCGTCGAGGACCTGTGGGACGAGCTGGAGTCGATCGACATCGAGCTGTCTCGCCGTTACGACGACCTCGTAGCCGGGACCGGGCTGCCACACGTTCCCGGTGACCCGCAGCGGGCGCCGAGGCCGATCCCGGAACCGGCGGCGGACGGGACCGTGGCGTTCGCGACGCTCACGCAGAACCTGACGCTCTAGCGGTCAGCCTTCTACGTACGTCTCCACCTCGACGTACGTGCCTTGCTTCTCGAAGTCGGCGAGCTCCTCGCCCGTCAGGCCCAGTTGCTTGCCCAGGCCAGGTGCCGCCCTCCGCACCGAGCCGGTGAACGTGACCTTGGCGCCCGGACCGAACGTGAACGGGTGCTCGGTCGCGACGAGCAGCAGTAGCAGGCGGTTGGCGGCGCTGTCGCCGACCCACGCGACGGACGGGCCGACGCGGCGGAGCACGGTGACCGAGGTCGCGGCGACGGCCTGCTCGGCGTACGTCCGCAGCTCGGCGTCGGGCGCCGCGAGCACCGCCTCGATCGCGACGGGCGGCGTGGCCGAGGGCTCGGTGAGGTCGATGCCGGGGGTCGTCTCGACGTCCGAGGCGAACGGGTCCTTGGGCCCGTCGGACCGGCCGGCCAGCAGCCAGAACGCGCCGCCGGCGAGGGCCGCGACGACGACGGCGGCGATGGCCACGAGGGGCCACCGCCGCCGGACGAACAAGGCCATCAGAAGTTCGTCGGGGCCCCGGCCGAGAGGTTGATCTCGTTGGTCGGCGTGCCCGAGGGCGCGGCGCCGTCGGCGCTCGCGACCGGCGTGACGTTGCCCGTCACGGTGCCGCCGTCGGTGCCGGACGGGACGGGCAGCGTCGAGGTGCCGGTCGTGTACGACTCCACCGGGGTGGAGAGGCGGCGGGCCAGCCACGCGACGAGGAAGCCGATGCCGGTGCCGATCCCGATCATGCCGATGCCGAAGCGCCAGCGGCGGCCCGGGGTGGCCGGGACCAGGTCGCCGCGCGCGGCCCGGACGATCGCGGCGCCCCGGCGGCGCGCCTCGTGGGCGACGTCGCTGTCGAGCAGGTCGCCGCTCTTCGACTTCGCGACGGCGAGGCCGCTCACGACGGCCGGGACGACGGTGCTGGTGACGGTGTCCTGCGCCTTGTGCAGGGCGGGGGCAACGGTGTCACGGGCGGCGTTCGCGCGAAGCGTCGGCATGGTGCGGCTCCTGGCATGCGTCAACGGATGTCAGCCGGAGACATGCCCGTTCGGCCCGCCGGGAAACCGCGCGGCGCGCCGTGCGAGGATGCCCGGGACCGACGAGACGAGGAGACCACCGGTGGCGCAGGAGACCTACGCGAAGCTCAACACGAACATGGGCACGATCGAGGTGCGGCTGTTCCCGGACCACGCGCCCAAGACCGTCGAGAACTTCGTCGGGCTCGCGGAGGGCACCAAGGAGTGGCGCCACCCGCAGACCGGGGAGAACGGCGCGCGCAAGCTCTACGACGGCACGATCTTCCACCGCGTGATCAGCGGCTTCATGATCCAGGGCGGCGACCCGCTCGGCCGCGGCACCGGCGGCCCGGGCTACCAGTTCGGCGACGAGTTCCACCCGGAGCTCGCGTTCACCAAGCCGTACCTGCTCGCGATGGCCAACGCCGGCCCCGGCACGAACGGCTCGCAGTTCTTCATCACCGTCGCGCCGACGACCTGGCTCACCGGCAAGCACACGATCTTCGGCGAGGTCGTCGGCGGCACCGACGTCGTCGACGCGATCGCCGAGACCGACACCGGCCCGAACGACAAGCCGGTCAAGGACGTCGTCCTGGAGTCGGTCGTGATCGAGCGGCGGGACGCGTAGCGCGCGCATGACGGAGCGCACCGACACCGAGGCCACGCCGACCTGCTACCGGCATCCGGGGCGGGAGACCTACGTCCGCTGCACGCGCTGCGACCGGCCGATCTGCCCGGACTGCATGCACACGGCGGCGGTCGGCTTCCAGTGCCCCGAGTGCGTCCGCGAGGGGCACAAGTCGGTGCGCCAGGCGCGGACCGTGTTCGGCGGCCGGGTCGGCGCCGACGCCAACGTCACCAAGGTGCTGATCGCGCTCAACGTCATCGCGTTCGTCGCGCAGCTCTCGAACGACAAGGTCACGAACGACTACGTGATGCAGCCGCTCGCGGTGGCGTTCGGCGGCCAGTGGTACCGGATGCTGACGAGCGCGTTCCTGCACGACACGGGCTTCCTGCTGCACATCGCGTTCAACATGTACGCGCTGCTGCTCGTCGGCAGCCAGATCGAGCGGCTGCTCGGCACGAGCCGCTACCTCGTCCTCTACGTCGTGGCGGCGTTCGGCGGCTCCGTCGCCACGATGTACTTCGTCAACCCGACCACGTTCTCGCTCGGGGCGAGCGGCGCGGTGTTCGGCCTGTTCGGCGCGTTCTTCGTGCTGCTGCGCAAGCTGCGCGCCGACACGTCGCAGGTGCTGACGCTCATCGGCATCAACCTGGCGATCGGCTTCGCGGCCGGCGGCTACATCAACAACGCGGCGCACATCGGCGGCCTCGTCAGCGGGGGCGTGGTGGCGTTCGCGTACGCGCACGCGCCGGAGGGCCCGCGGCGGACCCTGCTGCAGTACACCGGCGCCGCGCTCGTCGCGGTCGCCCTGCTCGTCGCCACCGCGGCGCGGGTCGCGGACTGGCGCGGCCAGGGCTACGACGTGGTGCGGCTCAAGGCGGAGATCTCCGACGCCGCCGTCGCGGCGGAGGTGCCGAGCCGGTAGGCCGGCACGATCACCAGCCGGTCGCCGAGGTCGATCTCCAGCGCGTCCGCGCGGCGGCGCACGGTCTTCGCGCTCTCCGGCCGGGACATCGGGGTGACCTCCTCGACGGCGCTCCACGGGATGCGTTCACGCGAGATCCCGGTGACCACCTCGATGCCCTCCGCGTGGGCCCGCAGCGTCGGTCGCAGCAGCGCGCACCGCAACGCCTCGGCGCCCGCAGCGACGGCGAGCACCACGAACAGGAACCGGCCCGGCAGCGGCGTGCGCACCGCCGTCACGGCACCGGCCAGGGCACCGGACGCCAGCGTGGCGACGAGCCAGGGGCGGGCAGCGTACGACGTCATCCGGTGAAGCGCGGGCGTCCCGTCACGGGGCGGGCCGGCGGCGCGGGCGGCGCGACCGGCTTCGGGTTCACGAGCGTGAACGCCAGCACCTCGTAGTCGGTGCCGGGGCACTCGGCGGCGAACTCGTAGACCCCGCTGGGCGCGTCCGGGAGGACGTACGAGCCGGAGAACGTCTTGTCGCCGTTCAGCGTGACGTTCGTCGCCTCGTCGGGCCCGAACGCCACGACGACGTCGCCGCCCCAGCAGTTCGTCCCGCTGAACGTCACCGTCTCGCCAGGCTTGCCGGTGGTCTTGCTGATCGTGAACGTGCCCTCGTACGCCAGCACGTCGAACGGCACCGCCACGCTGGTCCGTGAGGTCGTCGGGCTCGCGTCGGGCGGCGTGCAGTCGGCGATGACGGCGGAGACGCTGGCGTCGGCGCCCGCGACGGCGTTCGAGGGAACCGTCAGCGTCGCGGTGAAGTGGCCGGCGCTGTCGGTCACGGTGTCGATGCTGGTCGAGCCGCCGGAGCCGTCGGGCTTCGTGTAGAAGAGGTTCACCCGGACGCCGTCGTCGGCGCAGACCGGGTCGGTCGCGTCGCCCGTCACGGTGAAGGACTCGGCCGGCTTCGCCTCGTCGGGCGTGACCGTGATCGCGAACTCCCCGGCCGCCCACGCGGGGGCCTGGAGCATCGACGCGGCGAGCGCCAGCACCGTCGCGGCGCCGGCGACGAACGTGCGCGACATGGGTACCCCGTTCCTAGGCATTGGCTGGAACGCTACAGGCGAATTACCTCGTCGGGGCGGGTTTGCGGGAACTCGTCCGCGCCGCGTCGCGGTACGCCGGCCCGGCGCGCGCACGGTTCCGCGCGTCGAGAGGCCGGGAGTCCGGCGCCTCGCCGCCCGCCGGACCGGCCTAGCATCGACGGGTGCGGTACGCCGTCCGCGCCGCGCTCGCCGCGGCCCTGCTCGTCCCCCTCGCCGCGTGCGGCGGGGCGGACCCCCGCGCGCCGGAGGCGTCCCCCGCACCCTCGACGTCGCCGGCCGGGCTGCCGAGCCGCACGCCGCTGCCCACGCCGACGGGCGCGACGTTCCCGGCCTACGCCGTGCACGCGAAGGGCCGCTCGGTCGCGGTGCACGACGGGCCGGGCGGGCGGGCCTTGCGGACGTTCGCCAACCCGCAGCCGTCCGGCGCGCCCCTGGTCTTCCTGCTCGTGTCGGAGCAGCAGGACTGGCTGCGCGTCCAGCTCCCGGCACGGCCGAACGGCTCGACCGGCTGGGTGCGGCGGGCTGACGTGACCCTGCACGGGGTGCCGTACCGGGTCGACGTGCTGCGCGGCGCGCACCAGCTCAGGCTGTTCGAGTACGGGCGGCAGGTGCGGGTGTTCCCGGTCGGCATCGGGACGTCGCGGACGCCGACGCCGGGAGGGACGTTCTACCTCAAGGAGCTGCTCCAGCCGCCCGACCCGGACGGCGACTACGGCCCGTACGCCTACGGCCTGTCCGGCTACTCGAACGTCCTCACGACGTTCAACGGCGGCGACGGCGTCATCGGCATCCACGGCACCAACCAGCCGTCGTCGGTCGGCCGCGACGTGAGCCACGGGTGCATCCGGATGCGCAACGCCGACATCACGTTCCTCGCGCGGATCCTCCCGCTCGGCACGCCGGTGCGGATCCTCGCCTGAGGGTCAGCCGGTGAAGCGCGGCGTGTCCACGACGGGCGTCGCCGGCGGCGCGGCCGGCGTACCCGTCACCGTGAACGCCGCCTCGTCGAACACCGACCCCGCGCACGTGGCGTCGAACACGTAGGCGCCGGGACCGACGGAGGCGGGCAGCGTGACCGTCGCCACGAACGTGTGCGCCTCGCGGTTGCGCTCCAGGCCGAACTCGTAGACGGGGAGGCGGAAGCCCTTCCCCCGGATCTCGAGCGTCACGGCCGGACCCCAGCAGTTCGTCCCCGACACCCGGACCGTCGCGCCCTTCGCGACCGACGCCGGCGTCACCGTGAGCGTGCCCTCGTGCGGCACGACGTCGAACGGCACCGTGTTGGCCCGGCTCTCGCCGCAGTCGACGTGCGACTCGACGCTGCCCCTGCCGGTGAACGCGTCCTCGGGCAGGGTCACGGTCGCCATGTAGCCGCCGTCCGCGCCGGTCGTGCCCTCGAACTGCCGCATCGCCGTCTCGCCCCAGAACGGGTAGACGAGCGTGACGACGTACCGCGTGCCCTCGGGGCAGCCCGTCGTCCCCGTCACGGTCGCGGACTCGCCGGGCCGGATCGCCGGCGACGACAGCGTGATGGTGTGCGCCGCGGCCATGGCCAGGGCGAGGGCGCGGAACATGCTTCCGAAGGTACCGCTTACCATCGCCCTATGAGAGACGCGGTCATCTGTGCTGCCGTTCGCACTCCCGTGGGCAAGCGCAACGGGTCGTTGAAGGACGTCCACTCGGTCGACCTGTCGGCGCACGTGCTGACCGCGCTCGCCGAGCGCACCGGCATCGACCCCGCCGTGGTGGACGACGTCATCTGGGGCTGCGTGTCGCAGACCGGCGAGCAGGCCGCCAACGTCGGCCGCAACGCCGCGCTCGCCGCCGGCTGGCCCGAGGACGTCGTCGGCGTGACGATCGACCGGCAGTGCGGCTCGTCGCAGCAGTCCGTGCACTTCGCGGCGGCCGGCGTCATCGCCGGTCACTACGACGTCGCCGTCGCGGGCGGCGTCGAGTCGATGACCCGGGTGCCGATGCTCGTCACGATCACCCAGGGCCCCGGCATCCCGTTCGGGCCGAAGATGATGGCGCGCTACGACAACGGCCTGGTGCCCCAGGGCATCTCGGCCGAGATCATCGCCAAGCGCTGGAACCTCACCCGCACCCAGGTGGACGAGGTCGCGCTGGAGTCGCACGCCAAGGCCGCCGCCGCGATCGACGAGGGCCGGTTCGAGGCGCAGATCGCGCCGGTCGGCTCGTTCGCCGTCGATGAAGGCGTCCGCCGCGGCGGGACGCTCGAGACGCTGGGGGCGTTGAAGCCGGCGTTCCAGGAGGACGGCATCGTCACCGCCGCCAACTCCTCGCAGATCAGCGACGGCGCCGCCGCGCTGCTCGTCACCACGTCGGAGAAGGCGCGCGAGCTGGGCCTGACGCCGCTCGTCCGCTTCCACACCGCGGCCGTCGCGGGCGTCGACCCGGTCACCATGCTCACCGGCCCGATCCCGGCGACGGCGAAGGCGTTGCGCAAGAGCGGGCTTTCGATCGACGACATCGGCGCGGTCGAGATCAACGAGGCGTTCGCCACCGTCGTGCTCGCCTGGGAGGCCGAGACCGGCTTCGACCGCAAGGTCGTGAACCCGAACGGCGGCGCCATCGCGCTCGGCCACCCGCTCGGCGGCTCCGGCGCGCGGCTGATGACCACGCTGGTCCACCACATGGTCGACAACGGCGTCCGCTACGGCCTGCAGACGATGTGCGAGGGCGGCGGCATGGCCAACGCCACGATCCTCGAGCTGCTGTAGCGGCGGTGTCCCGCCGGCTCACGACGCGGCTGCTGCTCGGCGCCGTCGTCCTGCTGCTCGTCGCCCGCTACGCGGGCGGCGTCTCGTGGGGCGCGCGGGCCGCGGTCGGCCTGCTCATCGCGACGCTCGTCATCCGCTGGGGCCTCGCGTCGATGCGCCCGCTGCACTCGACCGAGAAGACGTACGAGCCGGTCGACGTGGTCGAGGAGGCCGGCGTGCCGGTCTACGCGTGCCAGGAGTGCGGCACGCAGCTCGTGCTGCTGCGCCGCGGCTCCGACAAGCCGCCCCGGCACTGCGGCGAGGCGATGACGTTCACCGTCGTGCCGGACAGCGCGACCGTCCCCGATTACCCGCCCGAAGACCTGTAGGAACTACGCTCATTGGGTGGGTCAGGACTCACTCGCTGAACGTTACGCCGCCATTTACGAGTCAGACGTGCGATCACGAGGGCGCGCTTTCGAACACTTGCTGGCGGACCTCTTTCGCGACAGCCACTTCTCCGTGGAACTGAACGTCTCGGGTGCGGCGCCTCGCCAGACTGACTTGTCCGCGCTGTTGGACGACGAGCGGTACCTGATCGAGGCCAAGTTCCAGTCACGCCCCGCTGGAGTGCCGGAGATAGACGAGGTCCGTCTCCGACTCGGTTACATGGCGCCAGAGGTAACCGGGATCCTCGTGAGCGCCGCGGGCTTCACCGACTCGGCTGTCGAGCACCTGCGCAACAATCGTGAACGGACGATCCTGCTGATCGACGGCGAGGAGCTCGGCGATCTTCTACGCCGGCCCGGACGCCTGCGGCGCGTCCTGCGCGCCAAGAACCAGAGGTTCGTCGTGCACGGCGACATCGATCTGTTCGCCGGTCGCGAGGAGGCGTTGGTCTCCAGAAAACGCCCGCCGCGCGCGGTGTCCGGATCCAGCGCCGAGTACAACTGGAAGAACCTGGCACCGCGCCCCTACTTCAGGTGCGATGGCGCCTTCGACGCGGTCGTGTTCGCCCAGACGCTGCCAGACATCGACTGGACATCGACCCACGGGTACGGCGTCGCGCTCGACCTTGAGCCCGACGTGGTCGACGAAGACGGGGTCCTGGAGGTGCTCCGTACCCTGGACGAGCTTCGGTGGACGTCCCCTGCCGCCCGCTGGAGCATCCGGCAGTCCGGTTGGAACTGGCATGGTGCCGGTGCGGCGGCGTTCGCGTCAGCGCTCAAGAGCTGGCGGACGCGATACCGGGGACTTGCCGGGCTCCACCATTCCGAGGACTTCACCTACTTCGACGTCTGTGAAGGCGGCTTCTACACGCTGTCTGGTGATCTCAACAGCGGCCCGGGTCGTCCGGCGTTGTACTGCACCTTGTCGTTCCAGCTCATGGGGATACCGCTCGACACGGCCCCCCCTGCGTCAACTCGCCGAGTCGCTCGGCAGCGACACCGTCCCCATGTTCCGTGCGATGTCGCAGCCCTCGCTGTCACGTCACCATCTGCACGGGGCGGAGGTCGTCAGCCTGGATGTGACGGGAACGGTTGTCGAGCGGTCGCCCCTCGACGGCTCGACCTGGGTCACGGGAGTGGTGGCGCGGAATCCTTTCGCGGGACAGACGCTCGAGCACGGCGGCGAGGCGTGGCCGCTTCGCTACTACGACTCGCAGTTCCTCGTCTGCGACCTGCGGTCGCACCACCCCACAAGGCTCACGTCCATCGAGTACCGACTCGTCGGATGGGAGTCGACCACGACCGCCGACGCGCTGGTGTTGCGCCCCATTGCCGACTCGACGGGCATCCTCGGACGAAAGCGAGCGCCGGCGCGGGCCGACTCGCCGACGGACCGCTAGCGGACCGCGCGGCGGCGCAGCGCGAGCGCGCCCGCCGCGGCCAGGACCGCGGCCACCGCGAGACCCTCCGGCAGGCCGGTCGTCGGGATCGACGTCCCCGGCTTGCGCGGCGGCAGCGCGACGTCCGGCTGGCGCGGCTTCACGATGACCGCAGGACCGCGGGTGCCGAGCGCGCACGTCTTGGCGTTCGTCAGCTTCGCGTCGGCGGCGGCGTAGAGGCCGCGCCCGCAGGACTGGCGCAGCACCATCAGGTCGCGGCTGTCCGCGTTCTCGCCGGCCTTGGCCGAGCAGTCGGCGCCGCACGCGTCGGTGTACGCCACCAGCACGCGGCCCTCGTCGTCCACGGTGATGTCGTTGAAGTCGAGCATGTTGCGGAACGAGCACTTGTCGGTGCGCTGCGAGCCCGGCGCGAGGCCGAGCATGTGCACGCAGCCGCGGTTGATGAGGTTCTTCGGCGTCGCGTCGACCGTGGTCCACGTCTTGCCGGCGTCGTACGTCGTCGCGACGTAGAGGCGCCAGTCGCCGCGGAACGCGTCGTCCTGGTCGTTGCCGATCCCCGGCGTCCCGATGAACGCCACCGCGGCGCGGTCGTCGTCGCCGACCACGACGTTCGGGAACTGCACGTTGTGCAGGCCGAGCGGCTTGGACAGGTCGGTGACGTTGCTCCACGTCTTGCCGCCGTCGGTCGACGTGGCGACCTTGGTCGACGTCTCGTCGCCGCCGAAGACGTCGGTGGGGTTGGTGCCGTCCTGCCACGCGAAGTACAGCGTGCCGTTCGGGCCGACCCACACGTCGGGGTCCGACTCGTCCGGGTTCTGGCTGCCCTCGGGGCCGAACCGGACCTGCCAGGTGAGGCCGTTGTCCTCGGAGACGGTGAGCGAGGGGCGGCCGCCGAAGAACTCGCTGTTCGTGAGGTTGTTCAGCGTCGGGATGCCGTCGCAGCCCTTGAGCGGCAGGTACGCCGTGCCGTCCGGGCCGACCTTGAGGTGGCCGTGCAGCGCGGAGCAGCTCCCGCCGAGCGGGTCGCCGACCTTGTTCGCCGGCGTGTTCGCGACGGGCACGCCCGGACCGAACGTCACGCCGCCGTCCAGCGACACGGAGCACATGCCGTTGTACGCGTCCTGCGCGCAGTAGTAGACGGAGCCCTCGTAGCCGGTCGGGCCGGCGGTGAGCGGCGCGTGCAGCGGGCCGACGCCGACGCTCTGGTGGTCGACGGCCGCGCCGGGACCGCAGCCCTCGGACTGGTCCCAGGTCTCACCGCCGTCGTCGGTGAAGGCCATGATCGAGCAGGCCAGCGCGAGGTACGACACGAACGTCCGCCCGGTGTGCGGGTCGGTGGCGAGGATGGTGTCGAGCGTGTTCGGCGAGAACGGCGGCGTGATCACCGACGCGGTCATGGCGCCCTTGTCGGTCCACGACAGCTTCTTCGCGGTCAGGCCGGCGGCGTAGTACACGGCGTCGCGGCCCGGCTCGTAGCTGATGACCGGCTCGCCGCCCTTGAACCCGAGTGGGTACTCCGTGTACGTCGGCACCGGCCCGGGCTTCGCGGCGCCGGCCGGTTGCACGGCGGTCAGCGAGGGCACCGCCGCGGCGAGCGCGGCGAGCAGCACGTACGAGGCACGACGGAGCACTGGGATCTCCCGAGGCAGGGCAAAACGGGGGCTTTCGGTTCAGGGTAGCGCCCGCCTCACTCGTCGGAAATACGCTCCGCGCGCTCGCGCAAGGCCTTGAAGTCCTTGCCGCGGGTGTCCTTGACCAGCGAGTCGGTCGACGTGAAGCCCCAGCCCTCGTACCGGACGGCGACCCGGGAGAACTTCCGGCGCAGCTCGCCGCCGCACGCGGCGCACGGCTCGGCCCACTCCTCGCCGAGCCGGAGCAGGTGCTCCTCTACGGCGTCGCAGGCGCGGCAGGCGTACTCGTAGACCGGCATGTTGTCCACACTGTGGAGAAGTCCTGGGGATGAAACTACAACGGTGGAACTACCGCCACTGGGTGGCGAGCCCGAACCCGAACGCGATCCAGAGGAAGCCGACGACGACGTTCCACGCCTCGAGGCTGCGGACCGGGTACTCGGCGCCGGACAGGTAGTACACGACCAGCCACGCGATGCCGACGAGGAAGCAGATGCCGATGAGCGCCCCGAACCAGGCGGGCGACGGCTGCTTCTTCTTCGCGGAGGCCGTCGCCGCGGGGCGGACGTAGAGGTCCGGCTTCTTCTTGCGGACCCTCGACTTGGGCATGGAGCGTGCTCCCTCGGTGGCTGCCGGTTGCGTCGGCTAGCGTAACGGCATCGGCGACCGGGAGGTGAACGCGTGCGCGCGAGCAGGCGGCAGGTCTGGCACGCGCTCGTCGCGGTGGCCGCCCTGGTCGCCGGGTTCCTGTTCGCGTCCAGCGCCAACACCGCCCGCGGCACCGACCTGCGGGCCCGTGGCCGCCGGCTGCCGGAGCTGATCGTCGCCCAGCAGCGCCGGGTGGCCGAGCTCGACGCGACCGCCGCCCGGCTGCGCCGCGAGATCGACGCGGCGACCGACGCGGTGTCCCGCGGCGACGCCCGCGTGGCGGAGCTGGAACGTGCCAACGACGCCCTCGCCGGGCCGGTCGGCCTGACGCCGTTGAAGGGGCCGGGCCTACACGTCACGCTCGACGACGCGCCGCGGCTGGCGCCGGGCGAGCAGCGGCCCGGCAACCCGCACCCCGACGCGCTCGTCGTGCACGAGCAGGACGTGCTCGCCGTGATCAACGCGATGTGGGCGGGCGGCGCGGACGCCGTCTCCGTGATGGGCGACCGGATCGTCGCGACGTCGTCGGTCCGCTGCGTGGGCAACACGCTGCTGCTGCACGGCAAGGTGTACTCGCCGCCGTTCGTGGTCGAGGCGATCGGCGACCCGAGGGCGCTGCAGCGCGCGCTGGACGAGTCGCCGGGCGTGCAGAGCTTCCTGTCGTTCGTGGCGGCGTACGACGTCGGCTTCACGGTCGCCGACGTGCCGGAGATCAGCGTGCGCGGCTACGACGGTCCGCTCGTGCTGGGCGCCGCGAGGGCGGTCGAGTGAGGCTCGCGACGTTCCTCCGGGGGCTCGGCCAGACGCTGATCACGGCCGGGCTCGTGATCCTGCTGTTCGTCGCGTACGAGCTGTGGTTCACCGGCATCGAGACCGCGCGCGAGCAGGAACGGCTGACGAACGCGATCGAGGAGGAGTGGCGGCACGGGGCCGGCGCGTACTCCACACCGGAGGACCTGCTGCGGCCGATCCCGCTGGGCAGCGGCGTCGCGGTGATGCGCATCCCGCGGTTCGGCCGGGACTGGGCCAAGGTCGTGGTCGAGGGCGTCGGGGTCCACGACCTCCGCGACGGGCCCGGCCACTACCCCGGCACCGCGGTGCCGGGGCAGGTGGGCAACTTCGTGGTGTCCGGCCACCGCACGACGTACGGCGCGCCGTTCAACCGGGTGGACGAGCTGAAGCCGGGCGACGCGATCGTCGTGGAGACCCGCGACACCTGGTACACCTACCGCGTCACGGCCACGGAGGTCGTCGCGCCGACGGCGGTCGAGGTGACGCTGCCGGTGCCGAAGGAGCGCGGCGCCAAGCCGAGCAAGCCGCTCATCACGCTCACGTCGTGCCACCCGAAGTACTCGGCCCGGCAGCGGTTCATCGTCTACGGCGAGCTCGGCGAGACCGTGAAGAAGGCCGAGGGCGTCGTCCCGCCGGCGCTGCGGGAGGCCTGATGTACGTCTGGATCTGGCGGCACCTCCCGGGCGGCCTGGCCGGCAAGCTGCTCGGCACGCTCGTGCTGCTGGGCGGCGTCCTCGCGCTGCTGTTCCTGGTGGTGTTCCCGTGGGTCGAGCCGCGGCTGCCGTTCAACCAGGTGACGGTGCCGCACGAGTCCCCGACGACCACCCCCTAGGATTCCGCGCATGCCCCGGAAGCCGAAGATCACGTACGCCGACAAGCCGTGGCTCGCGTCGTACCCGCCGGAGGTGCCGGGGGACTACGACTTCCCCGAGGTGCCGCTCACCCGGCTGCTGGACGACGCCGCGGCGTCGTTCCCGACGACGACGGCGCTGGCGTTCCTGGGCACGCGCATCACCTACCGCGAGCTCAAGGAGCAGGTGGACCGGTTCGCGACCGCGCTCGCCGGCCTCGGCGTGACGAAGGGCGACCGGGTCGCGCTCGTGCTCCCGAACTGCCCGCAGAACGTCATCGCGTTCTTCGCCGCGCTGCGCCTCGGCGCGGTCGTGGTGCAGCACAACCCGCTCTACACCGAGACCGAGATGGCGCACCAGCTCGCCGACTGCGGCGCGGAGGTCGTGGTCTGCCTCGACAAGGTGTACGAGACCGTCGTCGCCGTGCAGGCGCGCACCAGCGTGCGGCACGTGGTCGTCGCGTCCGTCGTGGACTACCTGCCGGCGAAGGAGCGGATGCTCCTGCAGCTCCCGGTCGCGAAGGCCAAGAAGACCAAGGCCGAGATCAGCGCGCCGGTGCCGAAGGGCACGAAGACGTTCCTCAAGCTGCTCGCCGCCGCGAAGACGCCCGCGCGGCAGGCGCCGGTGGACCCGCGCGCGGACCTCGCGCTGCTCCAGTACACCGGCGGCACGACCGGGCTCTCCAAGGGCGCCAAGCTCACGCACTACAACCTGGTCGCCAACGCGTACCAGAACCGCCTCTGGCTGCCCGACGTGCAGGCCGGGCGCGAGGTGACGCTCGCGGTGCTGCCGCTGTTCCACGCGTACGGCCTCACCGTCTGCATGAACCTCACGGTGCTCATCGGCGGCACGCTCGTGCTGATCCCGAAGTTCGACCTGGCCGCGGTGTTCAAGGCGATCGACGAGTACAAGCCGACGCTGTTCCCGGGCGTGCCGCCGATCTACAAGGCGATCGTCGACTCGCCCGAGGTGCGCCGGCACGACCTGAAGTCGATCAAGGCGTGCATCTCCGGCGCGATGAAGCTGCCGCTGGAGACCCAGGAGCAGTTCGAGAAGGTGTCCGGCGGTCGGCTGGTCGAGGGCTACGGCATGACCGAGACGTCGCCGTCGACCCACGGCAACCCGGTCTACGGCAAGCGCAAGATCGGCACGATCGGCATGCCGTTGCCGGGCACCGAGTGCAAGGTCGTGTCGCAGGACGACGCGTCCGTCGAGGTGCCGATCGGCGAGCCGGGCGAGCTGGCGATCCGGGGGCCGCAGGTGTTCTCCGGCTACTGGAACCGCGACGACGAGAGCCCGCTCACGCCCGACGGCTTCATCCTCACCGGTGACGTCGCGCGGATGGACGAGGAGGGCTACTTCGAGATCGTCGACCGGAAGAAGGAGCTCATCATCGCGGGCGGGTTCAACATCTACCCGTCCGAGGTCGAGGAGGCGCTGTTCGCCATCCCCGGCGTCGCCGACGCGGTGGTCGTCGGCCTGCCGGACCGGTACCGGGGCGAGACCGTGAAGGCGTACGTCGTGCGGGCGCCCGGCGCGACGCTCACCGAGGAGGACGTGGTCGCGGCGTGCGCGGAGCGGCTGACGGCGTACAAGGTGCCGAAGATCGTGGAGTTCCGGGAGTCGTTGCCGCGCACCATGGTCGGCAAGGTGCTGCGCCGCGTGCTGCTCGAGGAGGAGCGGGCGAAGGCGGAGGGCGCGGCGCCGGAGAAGCCCGCCCGCAAGGCCCCCGCGAAGAAGGCCGCGCCCGCGAAGAAGGCGCCGGCCAAGAAGGCCGCCGCGAAGAAGGCGGTGGCCACCAAGACGGTGGCCAAGAAGGCGGCCCCCGCGAAGAAGCCGGCCGCGAAGAAGGCGCCCCGCAAGCCCGCGTCCTAGCGGAACGTCTCCGGCAGCACCTCGCGCACCTGCTCCTCGGTCCAGCCCAGGATCTCGCGCGCCGACTCGGCGCGACCGGCGCCGAACCTGTCGCGGCCCTCCCGGTCGGTGACGACCTCGAGCGCCTTGAGCACCTGCAGCATCGTCAGGCCGGGCCACGGCGAGCGCAGCAGCCACAGCCGCCCGCGCGGCCCCGGCGGCAGCCCCGCCTGCTCGACCACCATGTCGTGCATGGCCGCCATGTCGGCCGCGTCCGTCTCGTCCCACGGCTTCGGCGGGCCGCCGCCGACCACGAACCGCGGCAGCCGGTCGGCCACCCAGCAGCGGTGCTCGCGCGGCCACACCGCCGGCAGCGGTGCCGCCCACGGCGCGTCCCCGAGCGGGTACCAGCCGCCGGCGGCCAGCGCCTTCACCTCGGGCAGCTCGGTCACGTGCGGGACGTGCGCGAACGTCGGCAAGGGCTCGTCCGTGACGAGCGCCGGCCGCTCGCCGGCACCCCAGGGGTCGTCCATGCGCGGATCGTGGCACGTACGCTGGGCGGATGGTGCGCGTGCTGGTCGTCGACAACTACGACTCGTTCGTGTTCAACCTCGTCCAGTACCTCGGCCAGCTCGGCGCCGAGACCGAGGTGCTGCGCAACGACGAGGTGAAGCCCGGCGACGAGCGCGGCTACGCCGGCGTGCTGCTCAGCCCCGGCCCCGGCACGCCCGAGGAGGCCGGCTGCTGCGTCGAGCTGGTGCGCACCACCGACGTGCCGCTGCTCGGCGTCTGCCTCGGGCACCAGGCCATCGCGGTGGCGTACGGAGCCACCGTCGGCCGCGCGCCGGAGCTGCTGCACGGCAAGACGAGCGAGGTGCACCACCAGGGCGCGGGCGTGCTGCACGGCCTGCCCGACCCGTTCACCGCGACGCGGTACCACTCGCTCGCGGTCGACCCGGAGACGCTGCCCGCGGAGGTCGAGGTGACCGCGCGCACCGAGTCCGGCGTCGTGATGGGGCTGCGGCACCGGGACGCGCCGGTCGAGGGCGTGCAGTTCCACCCCGAGTCGGTGCTCACCCAGGCCGGCCACCTGCTGCTGGCGAACTGGCTCGCGCAGTGCGGCGACCCGCGCGCGCGCGAGGTCGCGCCGCCGCTGGTCGAGCAGGTCGAGGAACGCCGCCGCGCGGCGCTCGCGTTCTAGCCGCTACGGCTCCGGCACGCCGGACGACGCGGGCGGCACCACCGGCGTCGACTCCACCGGCGTCGGCGTCTCGCTCGGCGTCGGGGTGGGGGTGGGCGACGGCGGCGGCTGCGCGACCTGGAGCACGATGCGCGTGTCCCGCTCGGCCTTGGACCCCTTGGGCGGGTTCTGCCCGACGACCGTGCCCGCCTCCGCCGGGTTGTCCGACGGCACGTCCTCGCGGCCGATGTTGGAGAAGCCGAGGCGTTCGAGCTCGCCGCGCGCCTCCTCGAACGTCTTCCCGAACAGGTCGGGCACGGTGATCGTCCCGGCGATCACGACCAGGTCCACGGCGGTGCCCTTGTTGACCGTCGCGTCGGGCGCCGGGTTGGTCTCCAGCACGCGGCCGGGCGGCCCGGCCTGCTCGCGCTCGCCGACCTTGCCGAGCTTGAGCCCGCGCTCCTCCAGCGCCGCCTTGGCGTCCTCCAGCGACTGTCCGCGCACGTCCGGCACGCGGACGCGTTCGATGCCCTTCGACACGGTGAGCGCGATGTCGTCGCCCTTGCGGACGGTGAAGTTCGGCAACGGGTCCTGGTCGGCGACGACGCCCGGCGGCACGGTCGCGTGGAACACCTCGACCACGTCGCCGACGTCGAGCCCCTGCGCGGTCAGCAGCTCGCGCGCCTGCGCGACGGTCTTGCCGCGCACGTCGGGGACCTTGACCTGCCCGCCTTGGTTGTTGTCGAGGATCGCGCGGATCAGCAGCATCGAGCCGAGGAACGCCGCCACGGTGGCGAGCGCGAGCAGCGCGTACGCCAGCCCGCGCTTGCCGCGGCGTTCCGGCACGACGGTCCCGAGCACCGCGGTCGACGCGGCGGGCGTGAGCAGCGTGGTGTCCTGCGCGGACAGGATCGGCGTCGCGCGGACCGGGCGGCCGGCCGCGGCGCGCAGCACGTCGTCGCGCATCTCGGCGGCGGTCTGGTAGCGGTTGCCGGGGTTCTTGGCCATCGCCTTCATGACGACGGACTCGACGGCCGGCTCGACGTCGGGGTTCAGCGTCGACGGCAGCGTGGGGTCCTCGAGCACGTGCTGGTACGCCACCGCGACCGGCGAGTCGCCGGTGAACGGCGGCTGGTGCGTCAACAGCTCGTAGAGCAGGCAGCCGGTGGAGTAGACGTCCGAGCGGGCGTCCACGTGCTCGCCGCGCGCCTGCTCGGGCGAGAGGTACTGCGCGGTGCCGATGACGGCGGCGGTCTGGGTCATCGTCGACGACGACCCGCTGATCGCGCGGGCGATGCCGAAGTCCATCACCTTGACGGTGCCCTGCTGGTTCAGCATGACGTTGCCGGGCTTGATGTCCCGGTGCACGATGCCCTGCTGGTGGGCGTGCTCCAGCGCGGCGCAGACGTCGGCGACGATCTCCAGCGCGCGCTGCGGCAGCATCCGGCCCTGGGTCCGCAGCACGTCGCGCAGCGTCCGGCCCTCGACGAACTCCATGACGATGAACGGCGTCCCGCTCTCGTCGCCGGTGTCGTAGACGCTGACGATGTTCGGGTGGTTCAGGGAGGCGGACGCCTGCGCCTCGCGGCGGAACCGCGCGAGGAACGTCGGGTCGCCGGCGAGCTCGGGCCGCAGGATCTTGACGGCCACGTCGCGCCCGAGCCGGGTGTCCCGGCCGCGGAACACCTCGGCCATGCCGCCCTGCCCGATCGGGTCCCCGACCTCGTAGCGGCCGCCGAGCAGCGTCGTCGGCTCAGTCACGCTTGTCGCCCTTCCCCTTGCCCTTGTCGTCCTCCCGCGCGCGCGGCGGGCCCGACGAGTAGACGACGGTCACGGTGTCGCCCTGCCGCAGCCCCGTCGCCGGTGCGACGCTGATGACGGTACCGGCCGCGGCGGCGTTCTCGCGCCGCGCGGTCGCCACCGTCAGGCCGAGTCGTTGCAACGCCGTCACCGCCTCGTCGAGCTGCTTCCCCACCAGACCCGCGGGCAGCGTCACGGGTTGCGGGCCACGCGAGATCGTGACCGTGACGTCATCTCCGCGCCGGACCACGCTGCCCGGCTCGGGCTGCTGCGCCACCACGGTCCCCGCCTTCGCGGTCCGGCTGAACGCCGCCCGCTCCCGGTAGTCGAGACCCAGCGCGTCGAGCGCGGCGGTCGCCTGCGCCTTCGTCTTGGCGAGCAGCGACGGCACGGTGCGCTTCGGCTCCGGCCGCGTCGCGCCCCACGCGGCGGCGACGAGCAGCAGCACCAGCGCGAGGCCGACCGTCACGGCGAGCGCGGTGCGCGACGGGCGGCGCCGCGCCTTGAGCCGGCCGACGGGCAGCGTCGCGGTCGGCGCCACGACCGCCGCGGTCGGCAGGTCGGTGCGGCCCTCGAGCGGCGACCGGGTGACCTCGGCCGCCTTGGCGAACGCCGCCGCGGTCGCGAAGCGGTCGTCCGCCTCCTTCGCCATCGCCTGCGCGACGAGGTCGGAGACCTCCTCCGGCACGTCCGGCGGCAGGGCGGGCGGGTCCTCGTAGAGGTGCGCCATCGCGATGCCGACCGGCGTGTCCGCCTCGAACGGCCGCCGCCCGGCCAGGCACTCGTACGCGACCACGCCGAGCGAGTACACGTCGCTCGCCGGCGTCACCTCGCGGCCGTTCGCCTGCTCCGGCGAGAGGTAGTGCGCGGTGCCCATCACCATGCCGGTCTGCGTCACCGGCACGGCGTCGACCGCCCGCGCGATGCCGAAGTCGGTGAGCTTCACCGCCCCGTCCGGGCAGACCAGGATGTTGCCGGGCTTCACGTCGCGGTGGATCACGCCGGCCTGGTGCGCCGCGTCGAGCCCGCGGGCCGCGGCCACCACGACGTCGAGCGTGCGCTCGGGCGTGAGGCGACCCTCGCGGGCGAGCAGCGCGGACAGCGGCTCGCCGGGCACCAGCTCCATGACGAGGTACGACGTGCCGGCGCCCTCGCCGTAGTCGTAGACGCCGGCGATGCACGGGTGCGCGAGGCCCGCGGTGTGCCGCGCCTCGGCGCGGAACCGCTCGACGAACCCCTCGTCGTCGGCGTACTCGCGCTTGAGCAGCTTCACCGCGACGTCGCGGTCGAGCAGCTCGTCCCGCGCGCGCCACACCTCGCCCATGCCGCCGGTGGCGATCCGCTCGTCCAGGCGGTACCGCTCGCCGAGGTGCGTGCCCGTCTCGGCCGTCATCGCAGCGCGGCCTCCATCACGGCCCGCGCGATCGGCGCGGCGACGCGACCGCCGGTGCCGTTGTCGCCGCTGCCGCCGCCGTTCTCGACCAGCACCGCGACCGCGATCTTCGGGTCGTTCGCGGGCGCGAACCCGACGAACCACGCGTGCGCAGGACCGGCGTTCTGCGCGGTGCCGGTCTTGCCCGCGACCTGGACGCCGGGGATCGCCGCGCGGCGGCCCGTGCCGCCCTGGACCACCGCGATCATCATGTCGGTCAGCGCCGCCGCCGTGGCGCCGCTGATCGGCCGGCGGAGCTCGTCCGGCGACGTGCGGTCGAAGACCTCGAGGTCGGGCCCGAGCACCTCGTCGACGACGTACGGCCGCATCATCCGGCCGCCGTTCGCGATCGCCGCGGTGACCAGCGCCATCTGCAACGGCGTCGCCCGCACGTCGAACTGGCCGATCGCCGACTGCGCGAGCTGCGGCGCGTTCGGGCCCTGCGGGAAGACCGAGTCCACGGACCGCAGCGGGTAGCCGGGGCTCGCGTTGAAGCCGAACCGCTCGGCCATGTCCCCGACCTTGTCGCCGAGCTCCATGCCGAGCGTGGCGAACGACGTGTTGTACGAGTGCTGCAACGCCTCGCGCAGCGTGACCCGCGACGGGCACGACTCGCCGGAGAAGTTCCGCAGCTTCACGTTGCGGGTGAGCGGCAGGCTGATCTCGGACGAGCAGGCGACCTGGGTGTCCGGGCGCATGCCGTTCTCGATCGCGGCCGCCGCCGTGATCACCTTGAACGTCGAGCCGGGCGGGTAGACCTCCTCGGCGCCGCGGTTCTGCAGCGGGCGGTTGCGGTCCTCGTTGAGCCGCTCGTTCGCGGCGCGGATCTGCTCGGGCTTGTGCGAGGAGAGGACGTTCGGGTCGTACGACGGGCTCGACACCATCGCGAGCACCTTGCCGGTCTTCGGCTCGATCGCGACGACCGCGCCGCGGCGGTTGCCGAGCTGGCGCGCGGCGAGGAGCTGCAGGGCGGGGTCGATCGTCAGCCGGACGCTGCCGCCCTGCGGCTCCTGGCCGGTCAGGATGTCCGACAGCCGCCGCACGAACAGCCGGTCGTCGGCGCCGGACAGCGCGTCGTTGTACGCGCGCTCCACGCCCGTGGCGCCGTAGACGAGCGAGTAGTAGCCGGTGACCGGCGCGAACGCCTTCGCGACGTCCGGCCGGCCGTCGGCGTAGACGCGCAGGAACTTCAGCCGGTCCCCGGTCGCGCGGCTCTCCACGAGCGTCGCGTCGCCGGCGATGATGTCGCCGCGCGGGCGGCCGTACTCGTCCAGGAGCAGCCGGTTGTTGCGCGGGTTGTTGCGCAGCGCGTCGGCGCGCACGACCTGGAGGTAGTTGACGTTGAGGAACAGCAGCCCGAACAGCGCGAGCGCCGCCGTCGCCATCCGCCGGATCGGCCGGTTCACCGCACCACCACCTGCGTCAGCTCGCCGGTCAGCTCGGTGTCCGCCGCCGCCGCCGTGACGGGCGCCGCGGTCGGCGTACGGCCCGCGTCGGACACGCGCAGGAGCAGTGCGACGATCACCCAGTTCGCGACGAGCGACGAGCCGCCGTAGGACAGGAACGGCAGCGTGATGCCGGTCAGCGGGATCAGCCGCGTGACGCCGCCCACGACGACGAACACCTGCAACGCCACCGAGAACGACAGCCCCGCCGCGAGCAGCTTGCCGAAGTCGTCGCGCACGCCGAGCGCGGCGCGGATGCCGCGGGCGACGAACAGCGCGAACACCGTCAGCACCGCGACGACGCCGATCAGCCCGAGCTCCTCGCCGATCGTCGAGAAGATGAAGTCGGTGCCCGCGTACGGCACCGTCTCCGGGCGGCCGTTGCCGAGGCCGGTCCCGGTGAGCCCGCCGGTGGCGAGGCCGAACAGCGCCTGGGTGAGCTGGTAGCCGCGGTTGCCGGCGTCCTGGAACGGGTCGAGCCAGATGTCGACGCGGGCCCGGACGTGGCCGAACATGCCGTACGCCGCGTACGCGCCGGCGCTGAACAGGCCGACGCCGATCAGCAGCCACGACGTGCGCTCGGTGGCGACGTAGAGCATCACCACGAAGATCCCGAAGAACAGCAGGCTGCTGCCGAGGTCCTTCTCGCGCACGAGCACCGCGACGCTCGCCAGCCAGGCGAGCAGCACCGGGCCGAGGTCGCGGGCGCGCGGCAGGTTGAGGCCGGCGACCCGGCGGGTGGCGAGCGAGAGCAGCTCGCGCTTGGCCACGAAGTACGACGCGAAGAAGACGATCAGCAGGATCTTCGCGACCTCGCTCGGCTGGATCGAGAAGCCGGCGAAGCGGATCCAGATCTTCGCGCCGTTGACCTCGCTGAACCGCGCGGGCAGCACGGTCGGCAGCATGAGCAGCACCAGGCCGGCGGCCATGAACGTGTAGCGGTAGCGGTCCAGCGCGCGGTGGTCGCGCAGGACCGCGACGACGGCGACGAACAGCGTGATGCCGACCAGCGTCCAGAGGAGCTGCTGGCTGGCGTGGCTCGCCGGCGCGACGCGACCGAGCTGCGCGGCGCGGTCGGCGGCGGCCAGGTCGAGCCGGCGCTGGAGGACCAGGCCGAGACCGTTGAGCAGCGCGGCGCACGGGAGCAGCAGCGGGTCCGCCGCGGGCGCGAGCCGGCGCACCGCGAGGTGCGCGGTGCCGAACAGCGCGGCCAGGCCGAGGCCGTAGGTCAGCGCGCCCGTCGTGACCCGGTCGTCGTGCGCGGCGTCGACGGCGGCGTACGACGCGACCGCGACGAGCACCGCGAACGCGAGGAGCAGTGCCTCGGTCCGGCGGCGGTTCACGGCAGCACCGTCCGCCCGGGGCACGGGCTCGGCGACGGCGTCGGGGTCGCCGACGGGCTGCCGGTGCCGGACGGCGTCGCCGGCGGGCTGGTCGGGCCCGGCGCCGCGCTCGGCCGCGCGCTCGGCGCCGCGCTGGGCCGCGGCGTGCCGCTCGGCGGGCCCGGCGGCGTCGCCGCGGGGGTGGCGGTGGGGGCGGTCGTAGGGTCCGGGCACGGCGGGAGGGCGGCGAGGGTCAGCCGCTCGACGATGCGGTCGGCCTCGGAACGGCCGCCGGCGTGGATGCCGTTCTCGACCTGCTTGCGTTCGAACGCCGGCAGGCTCGCGACGGCGACGGGCGCGGTGTGGTCCACCTTCGACAGCTCGATGCCGGCGAGCGTGCCCTCGACGCCCTTGTAGACGGCGACGTTGCCGCCGGCGACGCCGACGTAGTACTGCCGCTGCGTCCACGCCCAGCCGGCCGTCGCGCCGAGCCCGAGCAGCGCGAGCACCGCGCCGCCGACGACCAGCGCGCGGCGCCGGCGGAGGCGGCGGGCCCGGTCGCGCGGGTCCGGCCCGTCCTCGTGCGCCGCCGGCGCGGCGCCGCGCCGCAGCGTCGCCGCGCGCGCGGCGGGGGAGTCGGCGTTGCGCAGCGCCGGGGCGGCGTTGGCGGCGCCGTCGCCCGCCGCGCCCGCGACGACCGCGCCCTCCGTCGCGGCGGACTCGACCGCCTCCGCGACGATGCAGGTGATGTTGTCGGGGCCGCCGCCGCGCAGCGCCAGGTCGATCAGCCGTTGCACCGCCTCGTCCGGCGACGACGTACGGAGCACCTCCGCCATCGACTCGTCGGTGACCACGCCGGAGAGGCCGTCGCTGCACAGCAGC
This sequence comes from Mycobacteriales bacterium, assembly GCA_036382875.1. Classification (GTDB taxonomy): domain Bacteria; phylum Actinomycetota; class Actinomycetes; order BP-191; family BP-191; genus BP-191. Next base: position 65,589 of record DASVPJ010000005.1, on the reverse strand, counting down.
AGGCGATCGCCGGGCCGCAGGTCGATCCGGTCGAGGTCGACCTCGATCTGCGCGCGGCCGTCGAGGGCACGGGTGATGAAGTTGCGCTGCGGGTGGGTCGAGGCGTCCTCCGGCGCGATGCGGCCCTCGTCCACGAGTTGCTGGACGTACGTGTGGTCGCGGGTGAGCTGGCGCAGCTCGCCGCCGCGCAGCAGGTACGCGCGCGAGTCGCCGATGTGCGCGAGCCAGGTGTGCTCGCCGTCGGAGAGCACGGCGGTGATCGTCGTGCCCATGCCCTGCAGCTCGTTGTCCGCCGCGACCATCAGGCGGAGGTTGGCGTTGGCCTCCTCGACCGCCTCGCGCAGCGCCTCCTGCGGGTCGCCCGCGTCGACGCCGAGCTCGTCGAGCTGCTCCAGCGCGGCGATGACCGCGGCGCTGGCCACCTCGCCGGCGGCGTGCCCGCCCATGCCGTCGGCGACCGCGAGCAGCCGCTTCCCCGCGAACGCGCTGTCCTCGTTGCCGTCGCGGAGCAGGCCCACGTCGCTCGCGGCCGCGTAGCGCCAGGAGAGCGTCACCGCCGCAGCTCCAGCACCGTCTTGCCGATGCGCACCTTGGCGCCCGGCGGCACCGGCATCGGCCGGGTCACCTTCGTCTTGTCGAGGTAGGTGCCGTTGGTCGAGCCGAGGTCCTCGACCAGCCACTGCCCGTCCTTCGGGACCAGGCGCGCGTGGTGGCTGGAGGCGTAGTCGTCGGTGAGCACCAGCGTCGAGTCCGGGCTGCGGCCGATCGTCACCGGCGCGTCGGCCAGGTCGATCGTCTGGCCCTGCAGCGAGCCGGCCGTGATCACCAGGTGGCGCGGGAGCTTGCCCTTCACCGGCTTCGGCTTGGGCGGCGGCGGCGCCTGCTCCCGCCGGGTCGCCGCCCGGGCGGCCTTCGGCACGCGCGGGCCGTAGACGTCGAGGCGGATCACCCGCAGGGCGGCGAACACGAACAGCCAGAGGAGCGCGAGCAGCCCGAGGCGGACCAGGATGATCGCCAGCTCGGACATCCGCCTCCCCTTCTGGCCATGATCGTAACGAGGCGCCGCGCAGGCCCTCTCCGGGGGTCTTGCCCCGGTCCGCCGGGAGTTATCCGGCGTCGCTACCGCTCGTCGCGCTCGTAGACGAGCACGCAGTGGCCCAGCTCGATCCGGTCGCCGGGGGTCAGCCGCACGCGCTCCACGTGGCGGCCGTTCACCGCCGTGCCGTTCGTGCTGCCGAGGTCCACCAGCACCACGTCGTCGCCCTCGCGGCGGATCTCCGCGTGCAGCCGGCTCACGCCCGTGTCGTCCAGGCGCAGGTCCGCCTGCGACCCGCGGCCGACGACCGTGACGTCGTTCGCCAGGTCGATCGTCTTCGTGGCGCCGGGTCCCTGCGCCACCCGGATGCGCGGGGCGCCGCGGGTGGGCAGCGCCGGCTTCGGGTCCGGCGTGCCCTCGCTGACCGCGCTGCGTACGCGGAACATGCCGGTGTCGAGGTCGTCCTGCTCCTCCAGCATCACCGTGACCGGGCCGACGAACTCCCAGCCCCGCTCCGCCGCGTGCTCGCGCACCAGCTCGGCGAGCTCCTTGCCGAGCGGCTGCTCGTACGGCTTCAGCTTGGCGTGGTCCGTGCCGCCCAGCTCGACCACGAAGTCGTTCGGGACGAGGGTGCGGGTGGCGCTGATCGCCTTCTTGTCGGCGGCCTCGCGCTGGAGCGCCTTCGCCACCTCGACCGGCTCCACCCCGCCGCGGAACACCTTGGCGAACGTGCCCTCGACCAGCCCTTCGAGGCGGCGTTCGAAGCGCTGCAGGACGCCCATCGTGCGCTGCCTCCTCTCGGCGGGTGTGCGGATCGTAGCCGGGTGGTGCCCGGCTCCGGCGGCCCGTATCCCGCGTGAGCGGCGGCTGCGCTGCGTGGTAGCGTCGTCCGGCACTCGGGCGAGTGGCGGAATAGGCAGACGCGCACGGTTCAGGTCCGTGTGTCCGTAAGGACGTGGGGGTTCAACTCCCCCCTCGCCCACTTCGTTCAGGGGCAGTCGTGGGCCGTTGCCCACCTTCGCGGGGTGCCCGCAGGAGCCCGCGCCGCCGGGCGCGAACTCTGAGCCGCCGATCTGCTACGCCGGGTCCACGGCGGACGGCGTGGCCCGCACGCCGCGGTCAGGGCAGACGGGGGAGCTCGACGGAGGAAGCATGCCCAGTCCCGCTCGCGGCATCGTCCGCACGGCCCGCGCCACGGCCCTGGTCCTCGCAGCGTGCTCGTTGTCGGTCACCACGCTCGGCGCTGCCGCCTGGGCGGAGGACGAGGGGTCGTTCGACCACCCGCACCCGCTCGGCAAGGCCAGCCTCGTCGTCTCGTCCGCCACCGGCGGCTTCACCGTCTGCTACTCCGGCAGCGTGTGGGCTGCCGGGCGGGTGGCGGGCCTGTGGGAGGTGGCCGTCGGGGGGACGTCCGTCGCCGTTCCGGTCGTGGTCACGGCGAGCGGCACGACGATCAGCGGCTGCACGTTCGCGAGCAAGTCCGGCCTGCCCGGGGGTGAGATCGTCGCGACGTTCACCTACGTGGGCGCGGGGACGACCATCGGCACGTCGGTCGTGGCCGGTTCGGTCGGGAGCGCGAGCTGGGCGCCGATCGTCGGCGACGCGCCGGTGTCCGTGGACCTCAACCAGTAGCCGCGGGACGGCGCGCCGGGGCGTTCGACTTCGCCCGCGCAGCCGTCAGGACGTGGTGGACAGCGCGGCGCCCTGGTCGGCGGGCACGCGCGGCGGCGGCTTCGGCGCGCCGTTGCGGAAGTACAGCCACGACACCGGGATCAGGTACGCGAGGTACGCGACGACCTGCTCGATCGACGGCCGCGGGTCCCACCCGAAGATGCCGGACAGGAAGCGCCCGACCTGGGTCTGGCCGGTCAGCGCGCGGTAGCGGGTGAGGTTGTACACGGCGTCGTTGAACGACCCGAGGTCACCCGTCGCCTGGAGGAACAGCACGGTCTTCGCGACGAGGCCGGCCGCGAACAGGATGAGCAGCGCGCCGGTGATCTGGAAGAAGCGGCGGATGTTGATCCGCGACGACCCCTTGTAGAGCAGCACGCCGAGCAGCGCGGCGACCGCGAGGCCGAGCAGCGTCCCCGCGACCACCGCGCCGCCGTCGCTGGACGCGGTCGTCGAGAGCAGGAACAGCGCGGTCTCCAGCCCCTCGCGGATGACCGCGGCGAACGCCACGGCGGCGAGGCCGAACGCCGACCCGCCGGCGACGGCGGTCGCGGTCTTCTCCTCGAGGTGGGCCTTGAGCTGCCGCCCGTGCGTGCGCATCCAGAAGATCATCCAGGTGAGCAGCGCCCCGGCCGCGACGCAGATGGCGGCGAAGCTGCGGGCCCGCGCGTCGCCGGTGAGGCCGTCGATGGTGAGGTGCAGCACGACGCCGGCCACGGCCGCGACCGCGAGGGCGGCGGCGGTGCCGACCCAGATGGCCCGCGTCGCCGCGGTGTCTGCGGTGCGCCGCGTGTAGGCGAGCACGATGGAGACGACCAGCGCCGCCTCGAAACCCTCGCGGAGCGCGATCAGGAAGCTCTCGGTCACGGACTTAGGGTGCCCTAAGTTCCGGCTCCTGCCAAATTCACGCGGTGTCGATGCTCAGCCGCACGGCGACGCGGTCCCCGGCCTCGACGCCCGCGGCCCGGCGGACCTGCTGCTTGACCGGCAGCACGAACGACTTCGACGCGGTCTCGGGGAACAGCGACGTCTGCCACGTGGTCGGCCCGAGCGTCGCGGTGACCCGGACGGAGCCGAAGCCGCGCCCCGGCGCCTGCTCGCGGATGTCGTCGGCGAGCTCGCCGGGCAGCGTGACGAAGTGCCAGCTCCCCTCGCCGGCGTGCAGCCACAGCTCGGCCTCGAACGCGACGTCCACGCGGCGAGCCTAGGACGCGACGCGCTGCACGAGCTCGACCGGGTTGCCGTCGAGGTCGGCGACCCACGCGACGCGCAACGTCCCCAGCCACGGCTTGGGCGCGGACAGCACGGTCCCGCCGGCCCGGGTCAGCAACGCCACCGCGTCGTCGACGTCGTCGCACCACACGGCGACCTCCATGCCGCGGCCCGGGCCGGACGCGACCGGCAGGCCGTGGTCGGCGGCGGCGGAGGCGGCGGACGCGACGCCGAGGGTGAAGCCGTCCAGCCGGAGCTCGACGTGAACGGGGGCGCCCTCGGCCGGCGTGCGGAACGTCTCGGCGAACCCGAGCATCCGGTAGAACGCCACCGTGCGCTCGACGTCGGCGGCGTACACGTTGACCTGCGGGGTCCGGAACACAGGGGGCAGCGTAGAGGCGGCTACGTCCCGGTCTCCGGCTCCGGCGGCGCGCCCCACAGCTCGATCCGGATCTCGCGGTCCCGCGCGAACCACTCGGCCGTCTCGGGCCGCGCGGCCGGACCGGACCCGGCCAGCACCGCGGTCCGCGCGAGGTCGACGGCGCGGGCGTCGATGAGGCCGTAGCCCTGGTCGGCCAGCGACGCGGGGTAGGCGGACGGGTCGGACGCGCCCGGCGCGGGCGGCGGCGGGGCAGCGGCATGGAGGAGGTACTCCAACGCGCGCAGCCGCGACACGCGCGCGCCGCCGCGGCGGGCGGCGAGCATCAGCGAGGCCCAGTGCCCGGCGGCGTTCGGCGTCGCCGCGCTGGTGCCGGACGCGGAGGACGCGCCGTCGACGGAGTCGTACGACGGCGACATGACGTTGGTGCGCGCGGTCGCCTCGACCGGCACGCAGTGCCAGTACGTCGGGTTGCCCGACCCCGACGCGGCCGCGCCGATGCGCGCGACCCACACCGGGCCGACGTACGGGCTGGTGTACGTCGTGCACTTGTCCGGCGCGACGCCGGTGCTGGAGACGCCGTTGCCGGCCGCGATGAACACCGGCTTGCCGCTCGCGTAGGCCTGCCGGGTGTACGACGGCAGCCCGGTGCGCGCGCCGGACGGGCCGCTGGGGGCGGGCAGCGGCGCGTTCGCCCGGGTGCCGAGGCTGACGGTGATCGCGTCGATCCACGGCTGCCGCGCGGCCCACAGGATGCCGGTCTCGAACGACCCCTGGCCGACCTCGACGGCGACGATCAGCACGTTCGCGTCGCTCTCCGGCAGGTTGGCGCCGGCGGCCAGGCCGGCGCTGTGCGTGCCGTGGCCGTAGTCGTCGCGGATCGCGGCGGGCTCGCCGGTGCCGAACACGACGTCGCTGTACTCGCCGAAGCTGATGCCCGCGACGACGCGGGTGCCGGGGAACGTGTAGAGGTGCTCCCTCGGCTCCTCGTCCGGGTCCGCGTCCTCGGGGTCGGCCGGGCCGAGCGTGCTCGGCTGCACCGAGGCCCAGGTGTCCTCGTCCGCGGCGAGCGCGGTGGCCATGTCCGGGGCGCCGAGGGAGAGGCGCACCGGCTGCGCGGAGCGGGGGAAGCCCGGCAGGTACGTGCTCGGGTGCTGCTGCAGCGCGGGCGCGCGGAAGAACTCGTGGTACGGGTTGATGCCGGTGTCGACCACGGCGATCACGACGTGCTTGTCCCGCGGCGACGCGGGCCGCGCGTGCGGCACGGACCCGCCGGAGGACAGCGGCTCGGCCTCGACGGCCTCGGTGCGCGGCGCGGGCGCGTCGAGCCCGAGGGAGAACCGGTAGGCGTCGGGCTGCAGGTACGAGTACGCGAGGTAGTACGTGCCGGTGCGCGGCACGGTCACGCTGAGGTCGGCGGTCAGCGCGTGGGCGATGGCGCACCCGTACGACAGCTCGGCGCCGGTGAGGTCGTACACGCGGAGGCAGCCCAGGACGCCGGAGGCGGTGGCGTTGACGGTCGCGCCGGCCGGCGCGCTGAACGCGTACCAGTCGGACTCGTCCAGGCCGACGCCCTCGATGGTGCCGGAGTACACGCGGCCGGGGTCGACGCGGAACGTCGGGTCGCCGGCGTTCGGCGCGTCGCCGCCCGAGCCGGCGTCGTCCTGGGGCAGCACCGCACCCCGGGCGACCGTCAGCGGGAGCAACGCCGCCACGACGGCGAGCACCAGGAACCTGCGCACGACGAAACCCCCCGAATCCCTACGAACCGGCCCGGCACATGGTGAGGGCTCGGGCCGCCCCGGGCAAGGGCACAGGAGAGCGGCCGGCCGGCGGCGAACACCGGACGGCCCACACCCCCTATGCCCAGGGAGCAACCATGCGCGCTCTGCTCGCCCTCGCCGTCGCCGCGGCGGCGTTCGCGGCCCCCGCCGCTCAGGCCGCCTGCTACGGCCCGAACGCCCTCAACGCCTGCGTGTCCTACGGCTGTACCGGACACCCGTGCGTGCTCGACCCGACGTCGGCCCAGGTGACCGTGAACTGCAACCACCCGACGCCGCCGAACGTCTGCGCGCTGCTCAGCCCGCGCACGCGCTAGCGAACGAGGACGGCGGGGCGGGACGCGCGCGGCGCGCCCGCCCCGCCGTCGTGTCACGGCCCGTTACGGCTGCCACTCCAGGAGGCAGCCCTCGGCGAACGTACCGACGCCGAACCGCACGCCGACGTGGCCGAGCGTGCACGTGTACGAGCCGTTCGGGTCGCGCACGACGCAGGAGCCGATCGTGACCGGGCCCTCGCAGTCCTCGGCCGCCCGCGCCGCACCGGCGCCGAGCGAGAGGGCCGCGGCCGTGAGCGACAGGGCGGCGACGGAACGGATGCGCATGGAGCCTCCTCGAGGGTGGGGGCGCCATCGTCCGCACCCGGGCCGCGCGTGTCCTCGTCCGGATCGGTGAAAGCGGAACGGCCCCCGGCGCGCTGCCGAGGGCCGTTCCGGACGTGCGGGAGCTACGCGCAGCCGTCCGTGAGGTAGCACTTCAGGCCGGTGTACGGCGCCGGCGTGATGCACGGGTCGCTGAGGCAGATCTTGGTCTCCGCGCCGCCGACGACCGCGGTGAGCTCGGTGTCGGTGAGGGGCGCCAGGACTTCCTTCCGGAGGGTGAGCTTTCGCACGAGGGGTCTCCTACTCGAAGCAGACGAGGTCGGTGTACAGGCACATCACGCCGGTGCACGAGTCGGTGACGCGGTTGCAGAGGCGCGTCTCCAGCGTGCCGCCGGCGACCGACGCCAGCTCGTCGCTCGTGAGCTCGGCGAGGGACTCCTTGCGGAGGTTCAGGGTGCGCAACGGGGCTCCTATCTGGGGTGGGGGGCAGGTGGCGGCTGGATTCGCCTCCGGGCGGCCCCGTTCCTGTCCCTCGGGGGGGCCGAGGTAAGGCATACCTGGCGCGGCGTCTTAGCCCCAATCCGGTACCAATGTGCCATTCCGGCGCTACGGGGCGCCGTGACAGGTTCGTGACATCCCCCGCACGCAACCTGAGGAGCCCCGCCGTGCCCGTACGCGGCTCTCTCGTCGCCCTGATCGCGGGCGGCCTGGTGCTGCTGCCGGCCGCCGCGGCCTGGGCCGTCGACCCCGTCTACGCCCCCGGCGACGCGACCGCGCCGTCCGTCGTGTCGGTCGCGGTGGTGCCGGGCGAGCTCGCCACGGCGCTGGAGCCGGCCGCGGTCGTCGTCACCGCCCACCTCAGCGACGCCGGCACCGGCGTCGCGCAGGTCGTGGTGCGCCTCGGGGACGCCGAGCCGGTGACGTTGAGCCCGTTGAACGGCGACCCCCGCAACGGCGACTGGTCGGCCGCCGCGGTCGTGCCGCGCGGTACGGAGGCCGGGCTGCTGACGGCGTACGTGCAGGCGCGCGACGGCGTCGGCAACGTCACCGCGGTCGAGCGCGTCGTCGCCCGCGTGGCCGACGCCCGGCCCGACGCCCCCGCGTCGCTCGCCGCGACGCCGGGCGACGCGGCGATCGCGCTGACCTGGGCGCCGCCGCCGGCCAACGGCGGCAGCCCCGTGACCGGCTACGCCGTCACCGCCGACGCGGTCGGGGACGCCGCCCCGCCGGTGGCGGTCACCGCGCCGGCCGGCTCGACCGGGACCGTGCTGGACGGCCTCGCGACCGACGGCCGCTACGTCGTCCGCGTCGCGGCGGTGAACGCCGCCGGCACCGGCCCGGCCGCCACCACCGACGTGCTGCTCGGCGCGGTGGGGACCGTGACGCCGAGCGCGCCGCGCGCCGCCGTCGCGACGCCCGCGAACGGCGCGGCGGACGTGACGTGGGTGCCGCCGGTCTCCGACGGGCGAGCCCCGGTCACCGGCTACGAGCTCCGCGCGCCCGGCGCGCCGGCCGCCGTCACCGTCGCGGCCGGCGTGACGACCGCGCGCGTCCCTGGCCTGGTCAACGGCGTGCCGTACGTCGTCACCGTCACCCCCCTCAGCGACCTCGGCCCCGGCCTCGCCGCGACCGCCGAGGTGACGCCGCGCACCACCCCGTCCGCGCCCGCGGTAGTGGAGACCGTCGCCGGGGACCGTTCGGCCACCGTGCGCTGGACCGCGCCGCTCACGACCGGCGGCGACGCCGTGCACCTCTACGTCGTCACCGCGCACCCGACCGGGACGCAGTACGTGCTGCCCGGCACCGCGCGCTCGGCCACCGTCGGCGGGCTCGCCAACGGCGCCGCCGTGACGTTCACCGTGACCGCCCGCAACGACGCCGGCGACTCGCCCGCATCGGCGCCCGGCGCGGTCACCACGCCGCGGCAGCCGGTGCGGCTGACCGTGCTGAGCACGCCGCGCACCCGCGTGACCTACGGCGAGGGCTCGCACGCGGCCGCCCGGCTGACGTCGCTCGCGGGCACGCCGATCGCCGGCCGGCGCGTCGAGCTGCAGGCCCGGGTCGTGCCCTCCACGGAGTGGCGGACGGTGTCCGCCGGCACGACGGACGCCTCCGGGTACGTGCGCGTCTCGGCGGCGCTGCCCGCCACCGCCGGGCTGCGGCTGCGGCACCCGGGCGACACGCTCGCCACCGCGCACGCCTGGCTGGCCACCGTCTACGTCGCGCCGCGCGTGACGGCGACCCGCAGCGTCACGACCGCGCGGGTCGGCAGCGCGTTCACGGTCACCGGGACCGTCGCGCCGGGCCACCCGGCCGGCTCGCGCGTGACCGTGCAGCGCAGCACGTCCACCGGCTGGGTCAACGTCGCCGAGGGCGCGATGACGACGACGAGCGCGTACCGGATCTCGTGGCGGCCGCGCACGGCGGGGACGTTCACCCTCCGCGTGGTGAAGCACGCCGACGCCGACCACGTCACCGGCTACAGCCATGCGTGGTCGCAGTACGTCGCGCCCGAGGGGGCCGACGAGCTGGCCCGGCAGATCCGGGCGAACACCCGGATCGCGCTGGACGGCATCCACGTCTCCGGCCGCATCGACGGCGCCACCGCGAGGGCGAACCTGGCCGACCTGTCGGTCGGGCTGCGCGCCCGGCGCTCCTCGTACGAGGGCGCGCCCGGCGGCACCACGCTGGTCGACGTGCGGCTGCTCCGCGCGCTGCGCCGGATGGGCCAGCTCGGCCGGGTCACGGTGACGGAGGTCGCGGGCGGCAGCCACTCGCCGGGCTCCACCCACTACTCGGGCCGCGGCCTGGACATCCGGCTCGTCAACGGCGTGCCGGTCTCGTCCGGCACGAGCTACGGCTGGGTCGTGCAGGTCTGCCGGTCGTACGGCGCGGCGCGGGTGTTCCACCCCGGCTACGACCCGTACGGCGGCCACCAGGGCCACGTGCACTGCGACTGGAGCTAGCTCCGGTCGCCGTCTCGGGCAACTGGCCCGGCGAACGCGCGCAGCGCCGTCGCGGCGGCGGCCGCGAAATGCCGGCCGGTGGGCGTCATGGCCACGGTGCGCGTAGTGCGGTCGAGGAGTCGCTCGCCGACCGCGCGTTCGATCGTCGCGACCCGCCGCGAGAGCGCGCCCGACGTGAGGAACAGGCGCTCGGCGGCCCGGCCGAAATGTAGCTCCTCGGCGACCACCAGGAACGCGTGGATGTCCTCGAGTCGCAGCCGACCCAGCGAACCCGGCAACGCGCGGCGTGTCTCGACCATGTGGTGCCTCCCCCGACGTGAAACGTCCGCCGCATTCTTGCGCGTTCGGCACGGATCGAGGAAGCGGCGCGCGGCACTGGCATAATTCGCCAGGTTTTGGCCGATCTACGGGGGTTTTGTCGTGAACGTTCGCCGGGTGGCCGCGCTCGCCGCGGCCGCGACACCGTTATCCCTGACGCCCGCGACTGCGGTGGAGGTGTCGCTGAAGAGCCCGTTCTGCGCGGCGCTGCCCGGGGCGGGCCTGCACCTTTCGCTGGACGTGGCGCCGACGACCACCGACTTCAGCGCGACCGCGAAGGCGTTGCTGTGCAACGCGACCTCGGTCGCCACCGCCATAGAGATGCAGGTCGCGGGCGCCGGCGTGAACGCCAAGCCCGTGGGCGGCGGGCCGATCGCGGGCGCGCCGTTCGCCGTCGACCGCGACAACGACGTCTCCGTCACCGCCACGATGGCCGTGCGGTCGGACGTCAACCAGACCGTCGTGGTGAATGTCGCCGCGCAGGCGGTCACGGTCGGTGCGCAGTTCGCCGTGGCGTGCCAGGCGGTCGTCGAGCTCATCTCGGGCGCCCCGTACGTCGTGAAGGGTTGCTGACCGAGTGCGCGCCCGGCTGGCCCGTCTCTGCGTCGTCGCACTGCTGGCGCCGCTGTGCGTCGCGGCACCCGCGACCGCGGCGCCGCCGCAGACGTTCAGCGGCCCGGCCGGATCGTGGACGTACGTCACCGTGGCGCGCCCGGCGGCGTTCGATCGTGACGACAACCCCGTCCTGTCCGTGCGCGGTGCCGGGGAGTTCGCGGGCGTCGTGCTCCAGGGCGGGGCAGCCGGATGGGTGACGTACGTGGTCGGTCAGACGAACGCACCGTGCGCGTTCGCGACGCCATCCACGCCGTGTCCGGTGGCCAACTTCCCGTCCATCATTGGTGAGCGGTCGCTACGACCCGGCCGGTACCGACTCGCGCTGCTGGGCGCGCCCGGCGCGACCGTGACGGTCCGGCTGCGCGGTGGCACCGTGACCGGCGGCCCGGTGCGCTGGCGCGGCCGCGGCACCGTGACGCTGGGCGAGCGGGCTACCAGCGCGCCCGTCGAGTATGCCGCCAACCGCGCCGAGAGCGTGTTCCGCCCCAGCCACGCCACCGTCGTTGGTGCGATCGTGCGGGTCGACCTCGAGAACACGTTCGAGGTACGGGCCGGGTTCTGCGCCCGCTCGGGTGGCGACGTCCCGACGGTGCGTGGCGACGTCGTGTGCAGCGGGCGGGACCTGGCGAGCCAGGACTACGTGTACTCGACCGGCAAGGGCACCTGCGCGGGCTGCTTCCCGGCGGCGCCCGCGGTGACGGTGACGTACTCGATGGCCGCCGTGATGACCGGCGACGCGCCGGAGCTGACGGCGGACGGCGAGGCGGTGGCGGGACGCTCGCGCGTCACGATCACGCCGTTCGCCCTGCGGCTGTCGTAGGACGCGCCTCCCCGCGCCGCGTCCGGGGAGCGGGCAGACTCCCGCCCGATGAACCAGCTCGTGCTGCACCACACCTACATCGGCGGGTCGGCGGCCGACGTCTCCGGGTTCGGCCACCACGGCCGCTCGACCGGCGCGGTGCCCGCGGCCGCGCCGAACGAGGGCGCGTACGTCTTCAGCCGCGACCGCGGCATGCTGGTCGCGGCGTCGCCCGAGCTCGCGCGGATGTCGGCGTTCCGCGTCCGGATGCGGTTCTGCGTCACCCAGGACGTCCCCGGCTGGCGGCACAACCTGATGGAGGCGCACGCGGTCTTCGTGCTCGCCGTGATGCCGGGCCTCGGCCTGCACGGCGGCATCCTCTGCGCCGACGGCGTCTGGCGCGGCGTGACGACCGCGAACGGCTCCGTGGTGGTCAACCGCTGGCAGACCGCCGAGCTGTCGTTCGACGGCGTCAACCGGCTGGAGGTGGCGGTCGACGGGGTCCGCGTCGCGGCCACGGTGTCCGGCCCGGTGCGCGGTGCCGGCCCGCTCGGCATCGGCATCGGCCGGTGGCCGGACGACCCGCGCTACGGGCTGCACGGGATGATCGGCGAGACCAAGCTCTGGCGCTACGACCCGTACTCGGCGTTCGCCGCGCTGGTCGACCGCTGCTGCGAGCCCGACCTCGACGCCGTCGCGGCGGTCGCGGAGAAGGTCCGCGCGAGCGGGATGACGCCGGACCGGCTGCGGACGCTGGTGCGCGACCGGCAGGACGCGACGTTCGCGCTGCTCCGCGCCGCGCGCAGCGGCGGCGGCACCCGCGAGCTCGACTCGGTCGTGCCGCAGCTCGTCCTCGCGATGACCGGCCGCGACCGGTCGGAGGTGCCGCGCTGGCGCGACCGGCTGCGGTCGCTGCTCACCGCCCGCGCGGGCACCACCCGGATGGCGGCGTACGACGCGGAGTCGGCCGCGCTGCTCGCGTCGATGGGGCTCACCGACGCGGACACCCGGCGGCTGCTCACCGCGATGTGCCTCGGCGACCTCGCGCCCGCCGGGCCGGACGAGCCGGAGTGGCCGGACGGCGCGGAACGCCGCGAGGGCGGTGGCGACGCGCCGTGGAACGACACCGGCTGGGTGCCGCACGGGCGGGACGACGATGCGTGAGCTGAGCCGCGAGGACGCCCGCGCGCTGGCCGCGGCGTACGAGCCGGCGCTGTACTTCGCGGCCGGCGAGCGGTGGTTCCCGGTGCAGGTGGAGTCGTGGCTGTCGCACGCGAGCGCCGACCGGCGCCGCAGCGACGGGTTCGACCTCCCGGTCGAGAGCCCGGCCGGCCCGCTCGGCCGCGGCACGTCGCTGTGGGCCGGCGGCGTCCGCGTCTCCGACGCGCCGACGCCCGCGGGCGAGGCGCTCGGCCCGGACGAGGTGGCGAGGCTGGCGAACGCGCCGGCCGACGCGTTCCTGTCGTTCGGCGGCTGGCCGGAGGCGCACCGGCAGCGCGGCGACGCGGCGTACCTGCACGCGGCGTTCTCCGAGTACGCGGCCGCGATGGACCCGACGGCGAACACCGAGGCGGCGTTCGAGCGCGACCAGGCGGACCGCCCGGTGGTCTGGCACGCGCAGCCGACGACGCCGACGACGTACTGCGAGGTCGAGTGGGCCGGGGGCGCGCCCGGCCTGAACGACCGCGAGGCAGGCACCCTGCGGCGCTGCCTCGCGCTGACGTACCACTGGTTCTTCCCCATGCGCGAGGAGGTGGCGTTCCCGCACGGCCAGGGCAACGCCGAGGGGCAGTGGGAGGCCGCGACGGTGTTCCTGCTCACGCCGGAGCCGGAGGAGCGGGAGGGCGCGGCGCGCCCGGTGTTCACGTACGGCAAGAACGCCCTTGACGAGTTCGTGCCGTACGCCGTCGCGCTGTCCCGGCCGGAGGGCCGGCCGCCGGCCGCGCGGGCGTGGAGCCGCGTGCACCGGACGGGCCGGCACCCGATGCTCGCCGTGTCGTACCTCTCGCACCGGCTCGAGTTCGCGCCGGTCAGCGCGGCCGGCGCGGCGACGTTCCGGCGCGACGAGATCGCCGCCGCGGCCGGCGGGGCGCCCGGCGCCGCGCCGCAGACCCGGCTGCCGGCCGAGGACTACGGCCGCGACAACGGCCCGTTCAACGACTTCTGGGGCACCGCGCTGTTCTTCGTCGGCGTCGCGCTGGCGTCACCGTTCATCGTCGCGGTGGCCATCGTGGCGCGGATCTTCGGGGCCAAGAACGACAAGCACTCGGGCGACCCCGACGAGCCCGCGCCGTCGATGCCGTCCCCCGCGCGCGCCGACGCGGGCGGCGCGGTGGCCCGCCCCGCCGACGCGAGCGGGCCGCCGGGCACGGTCGTCGTGCCCGATCCCGTCGGGGCGCCGTGGGTGGCGTACCGCGTCGACGACCCGGCGGTGTCGATCCTGCGGGTGGTCGACCGGTTCCACCCGGTCGAGCCGAAGTGGTGGGCGGCCGACGAGTCCGGCTCGGCGCCGCCGACGACCGAGACGCCGCCGTGGTGGGACTACCCCGGCCGCTGGGGCGCCGCGGTCACCGGGCTGCTCGTGTGGGCGCCGGGCACCCGCCGCACCGACGCCGGCGGCGACTCGCTGGGCCGGCGCAACACCCGCGCGCTGGCGCACTCGTGGGCGCTGCCGGACCCCAACGCGCCGCGGCCCGTTCAGGGGTAGATCCGGCGCTTCTTGGTGTTGCCGAAGTAGGCGTCGAAGGCGACGTTGAACGCCAGCGCGGCCGGCTGCACGGCGCGCAGGAACCAGAACCCGGCGTCGTCGGCCGACGCGAAGGTGTCGCCGGGCCCGACCCGCCACCAGCCGGCGAAGTCCTCGAGCTGCACCTCGGCCGCCTTCTTCCACGGCGCGGTCGCGACGGTGAACCCGGGCGAGTCCTTCGCGTCGATCAGCGCGGTGTACGAGTCCACGTCCGCGCTGACGACGCCGCCCCGGGTGGCGAGCGCCGCCCCGACGTTGCGGCGGGGGTTGTCCCACGTCTCCTCGGCCGACCACATGCCGAGCGTGCGCTCCTCGGCGCCGTTCGCGACGGTGACGAACGCGACCGCCGCGAGCGACCACTCGTCCTCGCTGATCGGGCCGAACGGGATGCCGCCGCCGATGAACTGCTGCCCGTGCCCGAACTGCCGCCCGAGCGCGGCGATCAGCAGCCGCCGCGCGCTCGCGGTGCCGTTCGCCGACAGGTGGACGGCGGAGAAGCGGTAGTCCGGCCCGCTCACCGCGAACATGCCGGGCGGCGGGCCGATGTCGCGCGCGGTCCAGACCGAGACCGTGCCGGGGAGCTGCTCGATGTCGAGCGCGACCAGGCTCTGGCCGCCGTAGCGCGGCGACCACGGCAGCCCGGCGTCGAGGTCGACCGGTCCGGTGACGTAGACCCAGCCGCCGGTCGCGCCCGTGCCGGTCGTCAGGTCGATGCGGCCGGGCGGCAGCGCCACGGTCACGGTCTCGGGCACCGACGGCACCACGACCCGCATGACGTTCGGGCCGTCGTCGGAGGCGTAGCGGAACGGCCGCCGCCCCGCCGCGGTCACGGTCACCGTCCTGGCGTTGGTGTCGAGCCGCAACGACCGCAGGCCGTACAGCCGGATGCCGTGGCCCAGGCGGGTCGCGCGGACCTGCTGGTTCTCGGTCGTCGCGAGGACCGGGGCCGAGCGGAAGCCCGACGTGATCGCGAGCCGTCCGGAGATCGACGCGTCCGAGGACAGCAGCTCGTGCACGCCGTCGCCGAACGACAGCGTCCCCGGCGACCCGCTGACGTCGAACCGGCCGGCCACGCGCTCGACCGCGAGGACCTTGTACGCGGTGAGGTCCACGGACACGTGTGCCGCCGCGGCCGTCTTGACCACCAGCTCCCGCCGGGTCGCCGGCTCGGCGGGCGACAGCGCGACCCGCAACGGCGCGGTCGCCTCGCGCACGTGGGCGACGAGCGTCTGGTCGGCGCCCGCGAGGTCGAGCGCCGCGCGCGGCGTCTCGGCGCGCACCCGGATGCCCCGCGCGACGGCGTTGAGCAGCAGCAGCCCGAACGACACCCGCTCGGCCGCCGGCACCGTGTCGTCGTCCGCGCGCTGGTCGAGCAGCACCGGCACGCGCGGGTCGACCGGGTCCAGCGCGACCGCGCGGACGTCGACGGGGGCCTCCCCGCGGATTTGGAACCGCAGCGACCGCGGCGTCACCCGGTCGTCGCCGTCCGGCCTGCCGTAGTCGGTGGCAGACGACTGGAGCAGCTCGACCCACTGGCCGCCGCGGTCGCCGGCGTAGCCCGCCGGGCCGGGCTGCCGGTGCGGCGCGCCGCTGCCGAACGCCGCGTGCCGCAGCCCGGTGCACGCGACGCGGAGGTACCCGTCCGCCTGCTCCACCACGACGGCGTGCCGCGGGTGCTGGAGGTCCACCGGGTCGCGCCGGGCGAGCACGACCTGGAGGCCGCCGAGCGCGGCCTCCGCCGGGGACAGCGGGGGCGCCGTGCGCACTTCGACGAAGCGGCGTTCGGCCGGCGTGAGGTGCAGCGTCACGCCGAGGTGGTCGGGCAGCCCGGCGAGCGACATCAGCATCGCGTCGAAGTCGCCGGCGCCGAGGCCGAGCGCCGCGCTCTCCACGATCGCGACGCTGCCGCCGGACGTGTCGATGCGGACCGTCTGCTCCAGCGGCGGGGGCGGCGGGTCCGCGTAGTCGAGCGCGATCCGACCGGTGGCCGTGCCGAGCCGGGTGTACGTCGTGGCCAGGCCGGTGCCCTCGACGCGCGGCTCGACGTGCAGCGCGCGGGTGCCGAGGCGGACCTCCAGCGAGGCGCGGCGCGGCGTCGCGAACGGCACGGACAGCTCGTCGTCCGGGATGCCCTCCTCGACCACCGGCTTGCCGGCCGCCGTCTCGCCGCACCAGTACCAGTGGTACGGGTCGGCCGCGCTCGACCGGAAGAACCGCACCCCCGTCACCCCTGGCACGTCCGGGTCCACCGTCGCCGTGACCTGCGCGCCGCCCGTCGTGCGCACGACCGCCGACGCCGGACCGGCCGGTCCCTGGCGGGTGCCGAACACGTACGCCGCGCGGTAGGTGTACGACCCCGACGCCCCGCCCGCCCCGGTCGCCCGCACCGCGGGCGCGTCCGGGGCCGGGTCGGTCGCGATCGTGACGCTCGCGTCGAACAGCCGCCCGGACAGCGAGCCGCCGTCGACCGCGGCCAGCGCGACCGGCACGGCGTAGCGCACCGACGGCACGTCGACCACCGCCACCGAGGCGCCGTCGAACGCCGCCTCCTTGCGCACGGTCGCGCGGACGTAGCCGTACTCGACCGCCACCGGCGACGCGGCACCTTCCGCGTCGGCGCCGACGGCCACCGCGACACTGCCCTCGGCGGGGCTCGGCAGGCCGCGCAGCGTCAGCGACGGCGGCAGCGCGCGGGCCGGGGCGCCGATGCGCCGCGCCGCGCCCGCGGCGACGAGCGGTGTGCTGTCGCAGCCGAAGACGTAGAACGTGTACTCGTCGCTCGTGTCACCCGGGTCGCGCAGCCCGAGGTACACCTCGACCCGCACGTCGGTGAACGGCCGCGTGTCGGTGCCGGGCAGCGGCGTCACGACGACGGCGAGCTGGGTCTCGCCACGGTCGTTCGTCGCGGTGCCGTACCGCACCCGCACGGCGTGGTCGCTCGCCGGGTCGAGCGGCACGTCGACCAGCGCGGGCAGCACCGCGTAGGTGACCGCCGTGTCCGGGCCGTGCGGGCGCCAGACCACGCGGACGTACGACGTCGGGACCAGCTTCCCGGGGTCGCCGGTCTCGGCCAGCCGGAGCAGGTCGTCGGTCAGCGCCATCGGTCACCGCCCCGGCGGCCGGGAAGCGGGACCGCGAGCCCGCACAGGAACCCCACAGCGCCGCACCGTACCGGCCGGGCACGACGAAGCCCCCCGCGCCACGCGGCGCGAGGGGCTGTCGTCGAGCGGGTGCTACGTGCCTAGCAGGGCTGCGTCCAGTCCGGCCCCGACGCGTTGTCGAAGCGGATCGTGCCGACGCTGGTGGGCGGGAAGCCCGGCTCCCACCAGTACGCCTCGTCCTGGCTCGCCGTCGCCTGGATGCCGCGCAGCGTGGTCGGCCACGAGGTGATGTCGAAGCGCAGGTCGATCTGGATCACGCCGCCGAGGCCGAGGAACGTCCGGCCCGTGGTGCCCCAGAGCGTGTAGCCGGACGACGTGTTGCGCCACAGCGTGTAGATGCCGTCGCCCGCGGCGTTGGTGCCGGGGAACGTCGCCTGGAGCTCCCAGTACACGCCGCCGAACGGCGACGACGCGTCGTTCCAGCGGAACGAGTAGCTGGTGTTGCTCTGGGTGTTGAGGTCCGAGACGCGGATGTTCAGCTTCTCCGCGCCGGACGCGCCGGTGAGGAAGACCTCGGTGATGTCGATGACGCCGTTCGGGCGGACGGCGGGCAGGCCCGACGGCGGCGACACGACGAAGTACTGGTCGTTGGCCGGGTCGGTCAGGGTGACGCCGTGGCAGTCGGTGGCCGGCGGCGCGGCGTGCGCCGGGACGCCGAGCATGACGATGCCGGCCGCGGTGGCGGCGGCAATCGTGCTGAGACGCGCGAGCATGGGCAGTACCTTCCAGGAAGCAGGGACCGAGGGGTTCGCGCGCACGCCCGAACGCGGCCTTTCCTAGGCCGGCGAGGGCGCGGAAATGCGCGCGAAGAACGAGATTCGACGCGCACATCGCCGTTCCTCCAGGGCAAGGAGGGGGAACGCCGCGCCGCGGCGAAACCTCGACGTACCCCCCCATCGCAAGGAGCCCTGGTGTCCCGTGCCCGCCGTGCCCTCGTGGCCGCGACGCTCGCGTTCGCGACGCTGCCCGCGGCCGTGTTCGCCGCCGACGACCCGACGCAGTGCGAGCCCGAGGCGAACGAGGACTTCGCCCTCTGCCTCGCCACCGGCACCGGCAACGCGGTGTCGCGCGCGGAGGAGCCGCTGACCGGCCCGCGCAACGACGTGCGGTCGGCGACCGACGCGGCGCTGACCGGCCTCGGCGTCTGCGACCCGACGGACACCGCGGCCTGCCTGCTGCCGTTCCCCAACGACTTCTTCACGGTCGCGGACGCGACGACCGACACCGGGCGGCGGGTGAGCTTCTCGCCGCTCGCGATGCCGCGCAACGTCGCGAACAAGCCGATCGATCCGACCGAGTGGAACCGCAACGACGGCTTCTCGCCGGGCACGCCCGTGCTCACCGTCGTCCCCGGCGTCGACCTGGCGAGGACCGGCGCCGCCCCCGTCACCGACGTCGCGCGCAGCCTCGACGCGGACGCGCCGATCCTGCTGCTCGACGCCGCGACCGGCGAGCGGCACCCGTACTGGGCCGAGCTCGACGCCAACCCGGCGAACGGCGAGCAGCCGGTGCTGATCGTCCGCCCCGCCGTGAACTTCGCCGAGGCGCACCGCTACGTCGTCGCGCTGCGCGGGATGCTCGACGCGAGCGGCAAGGCCATCGCGCCGAACGCGACGTTCGCCGCCCGCCGCGACGCGGCCGCCGAGAAGTGGCACCCGACGAAGGGCGGCGGCAAGGAGGCCCGCGCGGAGGTGCTCGCCGACCCGGTGTTCGGGCCGCTCGCGAAGCACGGCTACGAGCTGCGCGACCTGTACCTGGCCTGGACGTTCACGATCGCGTCGGAGCGCAACCTCACCGAGCGCGTGCTGCACATCCGCGACGACGCGTTCGCCTCCCTCGGCAGCGCGGCGCCGACGTTCACCGTCGACTCCGTCACCGACGGCGCGGCCACCGACCGCATCGCGCGGACCGTGCAGGGGTCGTACCTCGTGCCGAGCTACCTGACCAACGGCGGCGCGCCCGGCTCGCGGTTCAACTACGCGGGCTCGCTCGACGGCCTGCCCACCCGCGCCGGCACGGTGGCGGTCCAGCGCGCGACGTTCACCTGCAAGATCCCGCGCTCGACGGGCGTCAACGGCACCGACCCGGCCGCGGTGAAGCCGGCCCGGCTCTCGCTGTACGGCCACGGCCTGCTCGGCGGCCAGAGCGAGGTCGGCGCCGGCAACGTGCAGAAGATGGCGGACGAGAACAACTTCGTGTTCTGCGCCACCGACTGGATCGGCATGGCCACCGAGGACGTGCCGAACGTCGCCACGATCCTCGCCGACATGAGCAACTTCCCGACGCTGGCCGACCGCGCGCAGCAGGGCTTCCTCAACTTCCTGTTCCTCGCCCGGCTCATGAAGCACGCGGACGGCTTCGCCGCCGACGCGGCGTTCCAGGGTCCCGGCGGCAAGCCGGTCATCGACCCGAGCGACGTCTTCTACGACGGCAACAGCCAGGGCGGGATCATGGGCGGCGCGCTGATGGCGGTCGCGCAGGACGTCACGCGCGGCGTCCTCGGCGTCCCGGCGATGAACTACTCGACGCTGCTCGACCGCTCGGTCGACTTCGCGACGTACGAGTCGGTGTTCAACGCCGCGTACCCGAGCGAGCTGGACCGGGAGATCGTGTTCGGCCTGATCCAGATGCTGTGGGACCGCGGCGAGGCGAACGGCTACGCGCACCACATGACCGACGACCCGCTGCCGAACACGCCGGCCCACCAGGTGCTGATGCACGTGGCGTTCGGCGACCACCAGGTGGCCAACGTCGCGGCCGAGGTCGAGGCGCGCACCATCGGCGCCCACACCAACGCCGGCTTCCTCCGCGACGGCCGCCACTGGTCGGTCGACCCGACGTGGGGCATCCCGACGGTGCCGTCGTACCCGTGGACCGGGTCGGCGTTCGTCTACTGGGACTCCGGCTCGGACACGCCGCCGAACGCCAACGTCCCGCCGACCACGTCGACGGTGCGGGGCGACCCGCACAGCGATCCGCGCGAGACGAAGCTGGCGCGCGACCAGAAGGCGCTGTTCCTCGCGACGGACGGCGCGTTCGTGGACGTGTGCGGCGGCCTGCCCTGCCTCGCCCGGCCGCTGTCGCCGAGCGAGTAGGTCAGTCGTACGGCGCCGCGGCGCGCAGCGCGGCGAGGGAGCGGGCCAGCAGCCGGGAGACGTGCATCTGGCTGATCCCGAGCCTCGCCGCGATCGCGCTCTGCGCCAGGCCGTCGAAGAAGCGCAGCTTGAGGATCGTGCGCTCGCGCTCGGGCAGCCGGCTCAGCGCGGGCACGAGCCAGGTGCGCTCCTCGGCCCGGTCGAACCCGTCCTCCTCGAACGCCACGTCCCGCCGCCCGGTGCCCTCCTCGTCGTCCACCGGCGCGTCGAGGGAGTCCAGGTGCAGCGTCGCGCCGGCGTCCAGCGACTCGACGACCTGCTCCACGGTGATGCCGAGCCGCGCGGCCAGCTCCGCCGGCGTCGGGGAGCGGCCGGTGTCGCGGGTCAGCTCCTCGCGCGCGGCGCGCACCGCGAGGAACGTCTCCTGCACCGGCCGGGCGACGCGCATCGTCCAGGCGAAGTCGCGGAAGTGCCGCTTCAGCTCGCCGAGGATGGTGGCCTGGGCGAACGTCGCGAACGCCACCCCGCGGTCGGGGTCGAAGCGCCCGGCGGCGAGCACCAGGCCGAGGTACGCGACCTGCTGGAGGTCCTCGTAGGCCTGGCCGCGGCCGGCGTAGCGCAGGGCGAGCCGGTCGGCGAGCCAGAGATGGTCGCGGACGAGCGTGAAAGCCGGATCCTGGGACAGGTCCGGGGCGAGCTCCTCGGCGGCGGACAAGCGCAGCCTTCCCCTGTGCGTGGAGCGTGGGAGCGGCGAGGCTGCTTTCGACCGCTCCAGATGGTGCCGAGACCCAGACTACCCCGCGACGGCGCTCAGCCCTAGGGCCGCGTGGATCTCGCGGGTCGCCGTGGACTTGTTGAGCGTGTAGAAGTGCAGGCCGGGCGCGCCCTCGTCCAGCAGCGTCCGGCACAGCTCCGTGGCCAGCTCGATGCCGGTGCTGCGTACGGCGGCGTCGTCGCCGGCGGCCTCCAGCCGGGCCACCCAGTCCTGCGGCACCGCCGCGCCCATCCGGGCCATCGACGGGATCGACGCGAGCGACGTGACCGGGATGATCCCCGGCAGCACCGGCTTGTCGATGCCGCGGGCGGCGAGGTCGTCGAGGAGCCGGAAGTACTCCTCCGCCTTGAAGAAGAACTGCGTGATCGCGAAGTCCGCCAGGCGCAGCTTCTCGGCGAGCCGGTCGCGGTCCTCGGCCAGCGACGCGGACCTGGGGTGGCCCACCGGGTGCGCGGCCACGCCGATGGAGAACCCGCCGATCGCCCGCGCCAGCTCGACCAGCTCGACCGCGTGCCGCAGCTCGCCCTCCGGCGCGCCCGGGTCCTTGGGCGGGTCGCCGCCGAGCGCGAGGAGGTTCTCGACGCCGGCCTTGCGGAAGTTCACCAGGATCTCGGCGAGCTCCAGCCGCGTGTGCGCCACGCAGATGAGGTGCGCCATCGGGTTCAGCGAGGTCGTCCGCAGCATGCCCACGACGAGGTCGTGGGTGCGTTCGCGCGACTCCCGGCCGCCCCGGTACGTGACCGACACGAACGACGGGTCCAGCGGCTCCAGCTCGCGCAGCGTCCGGACGAGCGCGGTGTGCTCGGCGTCGTTCTTCGGCGGGAAGAACTCGAACGAGAACGACCGGCCCCGCGCGAGGAGCTCCGCCACCTTCGTCATGGGGAGGAGGCTACCGGCAGGAGGAGAGGCCGTTCGCGGCGAAACGCCTGCCACCCCCACCCCTCAGGGAGGTCGGCCGTGAAGGTCGCCGTCGCCCGCGCCGCCGTCGCCGGCGCGTTCCTCCTGCCCCTCGCCCCGCTCGCCGGGCCCGCCTCCGCCGACTGCGCCCCCGTGACGCGGGTCGTGTGCGAGGTGATCTGCGCTGTCCCCCACCCGGCGGTGCACCGCGTGTGCACCGTCACCTGACGAAGGAGCCCCCCGTGAAGCACCGCGCCGTCCGCCTCGGCCTCGTGTCCGCGATCGCCGTCGCCGTCTCCGCCCCGATGACCGCCCCCGCGTCCGCGTGGGCGTGCCTCGACCCGGTCACCAAGGTCGCCTGCCTCGTCGTCGGCACCTCCTGCCGCGTCGTCGACCTGGCCACGGGCCGAGGCGAGATCTGCCAGCTCGGCTGAAGGCCCTGCCCCCCTCACCGAAAGGAACTCCCGTGCGACTTCGCTCCGTCCGCCTCGGGCTCGCCGCCTCGGCCCTCGCCGTGGCTGCCGCCCCCCTCGCGGTCCAGCCGGCCCAGGCCATGGCCTGCGCGCCCGGCTTCGAGGTGATCTGTACCGCCATCGGCACCGCGTGCTGGGGCATCAACCAGGTCCCGCTGCCCGACAAGCTGGGCAACTTCTCGTGCGAGCTCGGCTGATGTCCCGCGTCCGGCTCGTCCTCGCCGCGGGCGCCGTCGCCGTCGCCGGTGTGCTGCCGGCCACGTCGGCCTCGGCCGCCGTCTGCGCGCCGTGGGCGCAGGACATCTGCGAGACGCTCGGCGTCGTCTGCCGCACGCTCCGGGACAACCCGAAGCTGCCCGACTGCCCCCCGATGGGCTGACGGTGCGGCCACTCCCCGTGATGGTCGCGGCGGTCGCGGTCGCCGCGGCCGTCGTGTCGCTGTCCGGGACCGCGCACGCGCGGTGCACCGAGCCGGCGTCGTACGTGTGCTCGGCCGTGTCGCTCACCTGCCACACGGTCGAGAACACCACCGGGTACGACCCGCGCTGCCCGCAGTTCTAGGAGGCGCCGCCGGTCCGGGGGCAGGACCGCTCCGGACCGGCGGCGAACCTCGTGCCATGCGTCTCCGCCTCGCCCTGCCGCTCGCCGCGGCCGTCGCCGCCACGGCGCTCGCGGCCCCCGCGCCCGCCGCCGGCTTCGGCTCGGTCACCAAGATCTACGTCGTGCCCACCCGGCACGCGTTCCTCCACGTCGAGGTCGCCCACCCGACGCGCGACGGCCAGGTCGTGCGCGCGGCGTCGGCGCTGACGTACTCGCCGTACTTCGGCACGCTGTCCACCCGGCTCTCCGACGCCGCGTCGTGGACGCGCGAGGGCTTCGCCCGGGTCAACGCCGACCTCATCGGCACCGGCAAGTCCGGCGGCTGCTACGACTACGGCGGCAAGCGCGAGCGCGAGAGCGGCTACGACCTCGTCGAGTGGATCGCCAAGCAGCCCTGGTCGACCGGCAAGGTCGGCATGCTCGGCGGGTCGTACGACGGCACCACCGCGATCCAGACCGCGAGCCTGCGGCCGCCGCACCTGCAGACGATCATCCCGATGGCCGCGATCAGCCGCTGGTACGACTACGCGTACTCCGGCGGCATCCGGTACACGGTCAACAACGAGGACCCGTCGGACGAGGGCTTCGACACGCCCGCGGCGTTCTCGTACGGCCTCTCGCAGCCGCCCCCGACCGACCCCGACCAGCCGAACTACCAGGAGCGGCTCGTCAGCGCGATGACCCCGTGCGACGAGACCGAGCACATGCAGAAGGGCTACGCGGTCAACCCGGACTACGACGCGTTCTGGGTCGACCGCGACTACCGGCGCAACGCCGCGCAGGTCCGCATCCCCGTCCTCGTCGGCCTCAACTGGGGCGACTGGAACGTCAAGCAGGACACCGGCTACCAGTACTGGCGCTCCCTCACCGGGTCGCGGTTCAAGCGGCTCTACGCCGGCACCCGCTGGAAGGGTCACGGCTCGCCGGTCACCACCGACATCCGGATCGCCTGGATGGACCACTTCCTGCGCGGCGCGCGCAACGGCATCGACAAGATGCCGCCGGTCACCTCGCAGACCTCCGACTCCAAGGGCGCGCTCGAGTTCATCGCCGGTCCCGTGCCGCGCACCACGCCGGTGACGCTGTACGCGCAGGAGGGCGTGGCCGGCGAGTTCGGGCAGGCGCTGCTGCCGTCGAAGCCGCGCGGCGAGAGCCCCGGCGTCGCGTACGTCCCGACCGGCAACGGCACCGAGTCCGGCGCCCTGGCCAACCCGCGTGCCGCGGGGCAGCAGTGGGCGTGGTTCGAGTCGCCGGTGCTCAAGCGCGACGTGCGCGTCTTCGGTACGCCGACCGTGCGGGTCTGGTCGACCGCGCAGCGCACCTGGCTGACGTACGCCGTCTCCGTCGTCGACCTCGACCCGGCGAACCCGCCCACCGGCGGCGTGACCCGCGGCTGGCTCGACTCGCGGTACCGCCGCACGCTGGCCAAGCGCGAGCCGTGGAAGCCGGGGCTCAACGGCCTCGACGTCGTGGCCAAGCCGACCGACTACGTCTTCCGCGCCGGGCACCGCATCGGCCTGCTGATCATGGCCGAGCAGCTCGAGTGGGTGACCGCCAAGGCGTACGACGACCCGGCCGGCGGCGCGGGCGCCACCGTCACGATCGACACGAACGGCCGGACGTTCCTGACCCTGCCGGTCGTCGGCAACGCCGCCAAGCTGTTCTAGCGGCGGGTCCAGCCCTCCAGCGGGCCGCCGCGGCTGACCCGGCGCAGCCGGCGTTCGACCGCGCCGCGCTGCGCGTGGGGGACGATCACCAGCAGCTCGTCGCCGTGCCGTAGCCGGGTCCACCGGTCCGGCACGAACGACTCGCCGTCCCCGACCACCAGCGTCACGGCGGCGTGCGGCGGCAGCCGCAGCTCCCACACCTCGACGCCGTTCAGCCCGGACCGCGGCCCGATCGCCAGGTGCAGCATGTCCGCGTCGAGCGCGCCGAGCGGCGCCGCCTCCAGCGTCAGGTCGCGCGGCCGCGGCTCGGTCGTCACGCCGAGCCGCCGCGCGGCGGCGCCCAGCGTCGGCGCGTGCAGCAGCGTGAAGACCGCGACCAGCACGAACACCACGTCGAACAGGTCGTCCGCGCGCCGTACGCCCTCCGTGAGCGGCACCGTCGTGAGCACGATCGGCACCGCGCCGCGCAGCCCGGCCCAGCCGAGGAACGCGCGCTCCGCCCACGAGCCGCGGAACGGCGCCAGCGCGACGAGCACCGACAGCGGCCGCGCGACGAGCGTCAGCACCACCCCGATCACCAGCGCGGGCAGCACCGCCGCGCCGAGCCGGCCGGGCGAGGCCAGCAGGCCGAGCATCACGAACAGCCCGATCTGCGCGAGCCACGCCAGCCCCTCCGCGAAGCCGAGCGTCGCGGCCCGGTGCCGCAGCGCGCCGTTGCCGAGCACCACCGCCGCGACGTAGACCGCGACGAAGCCGCTGCCGCCGACCGCCGCCGTCCCGGCGTACGCCGCCACCGCGAACGCGATCACCGTCAGCGGGTACAGGCCGGACGACGGCAGCGCCACGCGGGCCAGGTACGCGCGGCCGGCCCAGCCGATCGCGACGCCGAGCACCGCCCCGGCGGCGACCTCGTAGCCGATCTGCGCCGCGACGCCGGCCGGCCCGCCGCCGTGCCACCCGGTCGACAGGCCGATCACGAGGATCACGGCGAGCGGGTCGTTCGTGCCGGACTCGGCTTCGAGGGTGCGCACGATGCGGTCGCGGACCGGCAGCCCGCGCAGCGTCGCGAACACCGCCGCCGCGTCGGTCGGCGCGAGCACCGCGCCGAGCAGCAGCGCGAGGTCCCAGTCCCAGCCGAGCAGCCACCGCGCCGCCGCGGCGACCGCGCCGACTGTCACTGCGACGCCGACCGTCGAGAGCGACGCCGCGCGGGGGAGCGCCGCGCGCAGGTCCTCCCAGCGGGTGGTGAGGCCACCCTCGACCAGGATCACGACGAGCGCCACGAAGCCGAGGTCGTGCGCGACCCGCGCGTTCTCGAACTCCACGCCGAGCCCCGACTCGCCGAGCAGCAGCCCGAGCGCGAGGTAGGCGAGCAGCGTGGGAAGGCCGAGCCGGGTGGACAGCCGGACCGCGGTGACCGCCGCGACGAGCACGAACGCGCCGGCCAGCAGCGCGAGGGTCGTGGCGTCGGCGCCCATTTCCCGACCCTAGGCGATCACCCGGGGGGTCACCGGGCGTGGGCCTGCCCTGCGGCGCCCCGCCGCGCGCCGGCGGCGCCCCGGGGCCCCAACTGTGCAGCCCACCCGGCACCTCTCCCGCGTGGTGATCTTCACGGTTGGGGTGATCGCCGGGACTACTGCGGACCGAGGAAGAACTGTCCGTGGTCGTTCGTCCGGATGTCGAGCCCCAAGGACCGCAGGCGGCCACTGAGCGAGCCACCCAGGGAGGCGAACGCGGGGTACCTGTCGCCGAGTGCGAATTCGCAGGCTCGCTGAACGGCGGTGCCGTGCATCCCCTTCCCGCCAGCCGACTCCAACGCTGACTCCACGTACGCGACGAGGTAACGCGCTTCGTCCAAGCTCAACGCTTGTGGTGACCAGGGCCTCGGCAGCCGACTCTCCACGAGCTCTGCCAACCGGTCGATCTTCGCCGCGATCGTCGCGTCCTCCGGCTGGAGCTCAGCCGGCTTCAGCCGCGCGGCGCTGCCGAAGAACTTCCAGAGCTCGTTGCGCCCGTCCGACTTCGCCATCGTCGCCTCGACGTGCGCGGCCATCTTCGCGATCTCGTCGTTGAGCGCGAACAGCGGCCGTGGCTCGTACTGGTGCGTGTGCAAGGTGCCCGAGTCGAACGGCAGCTTGTCGAAGCCGTCCCAGACGAGGCACACGGGCTTGTCCAGAGCCGACCTGATCCCGAGCTCGAGGAAGACGTTCGGGTTGAGCGCGGACAGGTCGGCCAGCACCAGGTCGGCCCCTTGGAGGTCGTTGATGATGCCGGCCTGGATGTTCTCCGTGCCCGACCTCGACGGCGGGATCGGCGTCAAGCCCGCGCGCTCGACGGCGGGCGCGATCAAGGCGTCGTAGACCTGGGTGAAGTGATCGTGGAGATCGTCGTAGTGCTCAAGCAGATGTGCGGGCACCGTGATCGGCATGATCACGAAGCAGGTCTTGCGTCCCCCGTCGGCCATGGCTACCTCTCGACCGGGCAGAGCCAGCCGTACTGCTCCGACGCGACGAAGCGCAGCGGGAACGACGTCCGCCGCAGCGGCGGCGCCACCAGCGTGCGACCCCGCCCGCCCCCGCGGCCGTTGAACCGGATCACGTCGATCCCGCGCTGGTTGTCCGCGACGAACACGTAGCCCTTGTGGAAGTACGCCGCCCACGTCGACGCGTCGTCCGGCCGGAAGTAGCCGACCTGGCGGATGCGGCGCGGGTTGGACACGTCGAGGAAGCGCGTGCCCTGCCCGTAGAACGCCCAGGCGAGGATGCCGTCGCCGCGGTCGGCGAAGTAGTGCGCCGACGCGCAGCCGGTAGCGCCGTCCGCGTCCTCCGGCGTCCAGGTGCCGAGCTCGCGCATCGCGCCCTTGCGCCAGCCGGAGCCGTTGTACGTCCCGCGCAGGTCGAACGTCGCCGCCTTGCCCGCCGTCTCGCAGCTCGACGTGACGTTCTCCTCGGTGCCGATGACGAGGTCGCCGCGGCGGCCGTCGACGGCGTACGACGGGTTGCGCCACGCGTTGTGCATCAGCGACCCGCTGCTGCCGAGCTCGGTGCCGCCGCCCGCGTACGGGATCGGCCTGCACCCGTCGGCCACCTCGACCCGGCCGGTGAGCGGGTTGCGGTGCCGCCCCTCGGTCCAGTAGCCACGTACGCCGCCGCGCCCGCTGACCCAGGCGACGCCCGTCCGGTCCACCTGGACGTCGTGCGCGTAGTCGGTGGTGCCGTCGTTGCGGCCCAGGTCGATCGGCGCGGGGCACGGCTTGGGGTTCATGACGTCGCGCAGGTCCAGCGCGAAGATCGGACGTCCCTTCCAGCCCGACTCGTGCGGCGGCACCGGCGCGGCGAACGCCGACGGCCCGCCGCTCCACAGGAACTGGCAGTGGCTCACGCAGGTGGTGGTGTGCGACGCGTCGGTGACGACGACGTTCTTCACGACCATCGCGGCCGGGTCGCTGACGTCGACGATCGTGATGGAGCCCTTCGGCAACGCGTTCGCCGGCAGGCCGGGCGCCGGCCGCGGGTCGCGGCTGATGAACACCAGCTTGCGCACCGGGTCGACGTCGACGTCCTCGTTCTCCCAGATCTCCTGGGGCAGCACGCCGACGAGCTCCGGCGCGCGCGGGTTCTCGACGTCGTACGCGAACAGCCCGGTCTGCGTGGACACGAACATGGTGTCGCCGATGAAGTTCACCGAGATGGCGAGCGCGGTCTCGGGCAGCGTCGTGACGTACTCGACGTTCGAGGAGATCGCGCCGGCGGGCGGCGCGGCGGTGCCGGGCGCGGCGGGGGCGAGCAGGGACCCGGCGAGGGCGGCGGCGACAACGGCGCGGTACGACACGCCGACGTGTTCGGCGGCTACGGCCGGAACGCCTGCTTGAACTGCTCGAACAGCTCCTGCGAACGCGCCCAGTCCGGCTCGCGCGTCTGCAGGTTCAGGGCGTAGCCCTTGCCGTCGGTGACGAACCCGAGGTTCGCGGCGTGCAGGGCGTTGCCGTCGCGGTACGTGTACTCCCAGATCGCCGCGTCGTACGACCGGTACTCCGTCGCGTCGACGCGCACCTCGACGTAGTCGTCGTGGGTGGAGCCGAACGCGTCCGACGCCTGCTCCCACCGGGCGACCGGGTCGTCGCCGGGGGTGTCGGTCATGCCGATCCGCAGGTAGCGGCCGGTGCCGCCGGGCTCGCGGAAGTCGGTGGCGTTCGCCCGGTCGGGCCGCGGCTGCACGCGCCAGCCCGGCGGGTACGCGATCGACCAGCCCTGCGTCGGGTGCGTGTACGTCTGCCAGCCGGCCGGGACGGTGACCTCGTCGTCGGTGGCGGTGACGCCGGGCAGCTCGTCGTGCTGGTACGCCACCACGGCCGCGCCGGCGAGCGCCGCGACCAGGAACAGCGCGACGACCCACGGCCAGCTCCGCCGCCGCCGTACCGGCGGGTACGCCGCCGCCGACGGATTTCGCGACCCGGTCGCGGGCTGCGCGGGGCCGTGGTCGTTCTCGCGACCCGGTCGCGCGGTCGGCGCGCCAGGCGCGGCCGGCGCGCCAGGCGCGACCGGCGCGACCGGCGCGACGGGGTGCGTCGGGTCGGCCGCGAGGGGCGCGACCGGCGGCACCGGCTCCGTGGGCGCGGCGGGTGCGGCGGGCGCGACCGGCGCGGTGGCCGGGGCGGTGGCTGAGGCGGCGCCCGTCGGCATCGCCTCCGCCGAGGCGACGGTGTCGTCCACGTGCAGCGCCAACGTGCTCGCCGCCGACTCGGCGACGGCGGCGAGCCGCGCGCGCAGGTCGGCGAGCGGCGGCCGGGCCGCCGGGTCCTTGGTGAGCATCGCCGACAGCACCGGGCCGAGCGCGCCGCAGCCGGGGTCGAGCGTCAGCTCGTCGTGCGTCACGGCGCCGAGCGTGGCGATCGGCTCCCCGCGGTCGAACGGCGGGTGCCCGGTGGCCGCGTAGTACAGCGTCGCGCCGAGCCCCCACACGTCGGTGGCCGGCGTGACGTCCTCGCCGCGCGCCTGCTCGGGCGAGATGTACGACGGCGAGCCGAGCACGATCCCGGTCGACGTGAGCCGCGGGTCGTCCTTCATCTGCGCGATGCCGAAGTCGGTGAGCTTCACGTGCGGCCCGGACAGCAGGATGTTCGCGGGCTTGAGGTCACGGTGCACGATGCCCGCCGCGTGCGCGGCGGCGAGCACGTCCAGCACCGCGAGCCCGACGCGGGCGGCGTCGGCCGGCGGCAGCGGCCCGCTCTCGCGGACGCAGTCGGCGAGCGTCGGCGCATCGACCAGCTCCATGACGATGTACGCCTGCCCGGCCTCCTCGGCGACGTCGTACACGGTGACCGCGCCGGAGTGGTTGAGCATCGCGGCGGCCCGCGCCTCGCGCATGACCCGCTGCTGCACGGCCTCGCGCTCGTCGCCGTCGAGCCCCGGCTGGAGGTGGACCTCCTTGACCGCGACCGAACGCCCGAGGCGCTGGTCCTCGCCGCGCCACACGACGCCCATGCCGCCCCGGCCGACCGGCTCGTGCAAGAGGTACCGGTCGGCGACGACACGTTCGTCTGCCATGGGCTGGAGCCTTCCCGGCGCGGGGGCGGTCTACCCTCGCTCCGCATGAAGGTGTTCCTCACCGGCGCGACGGGGTTCATCGGCGGCGCGCTGGCCCGCCGGCTGCGCGACCGGGGCGACGACGTCGTCGCGCTCGTCCGCACGCCGGGCCGCGCCGAGGCGCTCTCCGGCATCGGCTGCACGCTCGTCCAGGGCTCGCTGTCGGACACCGGCGCGGTCCGGCGCGGCCTCGACGGCGCCGACGCGGCGGTCCACGCCGCCGCGGTCTACGAGGTCGGCATCCTGCCGAAGCAGCGGCCCGCGATGTACGAGACCAACGTCGCCGGCACTCGCAACGTCCTCTCCGCGGCCCTCGACGCCGGCACGCCCAAGGTCGTCTACGTCTCCTCCGTCGTCGCGTTCGGCGACACGAAGGGCAAGGTCGTCGACGAGACGTACGAGCACCCCGGCCGCTACACGTCGTACTACGACGAGACGAAGCACCTCGCGCACCTCGAGGCGCGGCGGCTGATCGCCGCGGGGCTGCCGTGCGTGATCGTGCAGCCGGGCGCGGTCTACGGTCCGCAGGACCACAGCGTCGTCGGCGACATGGTGCGCAAGGTCGCCCGCGGGCGGCTGCCGGCGGTGCCGTTCCCCGAGGCGGGCCTCAACGCCGTGCACCGCGACGACGTCGTCACCGGCATCCTGCTCGCGCTCGACAGCGGCCGGGTCGGGGAGGCGTACGTCCTCGGCGGCGACGTCACGACGCTCGGCGACATCGTCGCGACCGCCGCGCGGATCGCCGGGCGCCGGCCGCCCCGGCTGCCGATGCCGGCGCCGCTGGTCAAGGCGGTGGCGCCGTTCGGGCGGGTGGTCGGGCCCCTCATGGGCTACCCGCCGAACATGCGCGAGCTGATCGCCACGAGCCACGGCGTGACGTTCTGGGCGACCGACGCGAAGGCGCGCGCCGAGCTCGGCTACGCCCCCCGCGCGCTGGCGGACGGCCTGCGCGAGACGCTCGTCGCCGAGGGGCTGCTGCGCGACTGACGGAGGGACGCGCCGGTGCTGGCGCGCCCCTCCTGGCAAGGGCCCGACTGCTTGAGCCCCCCGGGTACCACGGTCCTCCGCCGCGAACGTTCCGGCTACGGCCGAACGGTCCCGACTTAGGTCGTCTCCCAGATCAGCAGTTCGGCGCCGCCGTCGCCCGCGGCGAGCGCCGGCGACCCGGCCGCGGTCAGCCGTACGGCGTCGCCCTCCGCGAGCGCCCCCGCGCCCTCCAGCGCCGCCGTGCCCCGCGCCACGAACACGTGCACGTGCCGGTTGTCCGGCACCCGCACGGTCTCGCCCGGACGCAGCCGCCCGGCCCACAGCGCCGCGCCGCGCTGCCGGATCGAGACGGCGGCGTCGTGGCCGCGGCCCGACGCGATCGCGTGCAGCCCGCCGCGGTCGAGCTCGGCCGACACGTCGAGCTGCTCGTACGACGGGCCGACCGACGCCGTGTCCGGCAGCACCCACATCTGCACGAACCGCACGTCCGCGTCGCCGCGCGGGTTCAGCTCGCTGTGCCAGATGCCGGTGCCCGCGCTCATCCGCTGCGCGAGGCCGGGGTGGATCACGCCGGCGTTGCCGAGCGTGTCCCGGTGCCCCAGCTCGCCGTCGAGCACCCAGGTCACGATCTCCATGTCGCGGTGCGGGTGCGTCTGGAACCCGCTGCCCGCCCGCACCACGTCGTCGTTGCTGACGACGAGCAGGCCGTGGCCGACGTTGGCCGGGTCGTAGTGCGGCCCGAACGAGAACGAGTGCCGCGACTCCAGCCACGCCGTCCGCGTCGCGAACCGCTCGGCCGCGCGCACCACCCGGACGTCCACGGAACCCATTCTGCGCGGGCCGCGTCACACGCCCATGAGACGAGCACTGGTGGTTGCTGCCGGAACGATCGCGCTGACGGTGCTGGGGGCGGCTCCGGCCCTCGCCTGCGGGGGACTCATCGGCCCCAACGGCGCCGTCAACCTCACCCGCACCACGACGTTCGCCGGCTACGCGAACGGCGTCGAGCACTACGTCACGTCGTTCGCCTACGCGGGCGGCGGCGGGGCGTTCGGCTCGCTGACGCCGCTGCCCGGCGTCCCGACCAAGGTCGAGCAGGGCGGCGACTGGACGCTCCAGCGGCTGGTCCGCGAGACGGAGCCGCAGCCCACCTTCCGGGCCGAGGCGGGGGTGTTCGCCGCGACGACCAGCAAGGCGGCGGACGTGCTGCTCCGCACCAAGGTCGGCGCGCTGTCGATCACCGTGCTGCGCGGCGGCGGCGACGAGGTCGGCACGTGGGCCAAGCAGAACGGCTTCCGCCTCCCGGCCGACGCGCCGGAGGTGCTCGACTTCTACGCCGCGCGCAGCCCGATCTTCCTGGCCGCGGTGTTCGACGCGGACGCCGCCCGCAAGAAGGGCCAGCAGGTCGGCGACGGCACGTCGGTGCACATCGAGATCCCGACGGACGACCCCTGGGTGCCGCTGCGCATCCTCGCGCTCGGCAAGTCCCCGGGCGAGGCCGTCGAGGCCGACGTCTACCTGCTCACCGAGCACCGGCCGCGGCTGCTGTCCACGACGCCGATCGCCACCGGCCCCGCCACGGGGGAGACGCTGTCGGTCCTGCACGACGCCGAGGCGAGCGAGCAGCTCCTCACCGACCTGCGGGACGACCGCGGCGGCGGCTGGGTCCCGCGCTCCGGCTGGCTCACCAAGGTGCGGGTCAACGGCCCGGCCGCGACGGTGACCGGCGACCTCGCGATCGACGCCACGGGCACGCGCACCCCGTCGTTCGTGAAGGCCGGGCTCTCGCGGCCGGTCTCCGCGGTCGAGCCGGTGGCGGTGCCGCCGGCGCGCGAGTCGCTCGGCGCGGTGCTCGCGCTGGTGCTGGCGGGCTTCGCGCTGTTCGGCGGGTTCGTCGTGGCGGCCGTGCGGCGATGAGGCCGTACGGGTGGGGGGCGGCCGCCCTGGCCCTCGCGGCCGCCTGCTCCACCGCCACCGCGGACGCCCGGGAGGAACGCGTCTCGATCCACTGGTCGCGGTTCGACCGCACGGTGGTCGAGGTGCCGCGCGGGGTGCCGGTCCGGTTCGTCTACGTCAACGACGACCCGATCGACCACGAGGTGCTGGTCGGCGACGAGGCGTTCCACGAACGCCACGAGAAGGGCACCGAGACCGCGCACGGCCACCGCCCGAACGAGACCGAGGTCCCGGCGGGCACGACGGTGACGACGACGCTGACGTTCGAGGAGGCGGGGGACGTGGTGTTCGCGTGCCACCTGCCGGGCCACTTCGCCTACGGCATGAAGGGCACCATCCGCGTCGTGCCGTAGCCCGGCTAGCTCTCGTCCTCCACGACCACCCGCGACAGCGAACGCCCCGGCAGCAGCATCGACGAGCCGAGCGCCGTGGCCACCAGCTTGCCGTCGGCGTTGCGGATCTCGGCGGTGGCGACCGACAGGGACTTGCCGTGGTTGACCACGCGGCCGACCGCGGTGAGCGGGCGGCCGTCCGGCGGCGCGGGCCGGATGAACTTCACCGTCACGTCGATCGCCGCGCACGCGACGCCGGCCGGGACGAGCGTGTGCGACGACGTGGTGACCGCGCAGTCGGCGAGGTAGACGAGGAAGCCGCCCTCCACGAACCCGGTCGGGCTGCACAGCCACGGGCTCGCCGGCATCGTCCAGGTGGTCGAGCCCTCCTCGACCACGACCGGCTTGGTGCCGGTGAGGTACGCGAGCGGCGGGGGCTCGACCTCGCCCGCGACGCAGCCGCGCCAGAGGTCGAGGCCGCTCAGGTGGTCGAGCCCGGCGCCCGCGATCCAGCCCTGGACCGGCCGCTGGTACGGGTCGGGGGAGTCGTAGGCGGGGACGTCGAACGCCTCGGTGGGCGGCGCGGGCGGTGCCGGGATCGGCGGGAACACGAAGCAGCGGCTCGTCGCGTGCGCGACCTCGCGCCCGTCCCCGTCGGTGAGCACCGCCTCCGACAGCGCGAGCGAGCGCCCGGTGTGGATGACCCGGCCGCGCGCGACGATGTCGCGACCGTCGGGGTACGCGGGACGCAGGTACGACATCGACAGCTCGGACGTCGTGTAGATCGTGCCCGCGGGCAGCCGGGACTGGATCGAGCAGCCGAGCGGCCCGTCCGCCAGCACCGCGAGGAACCCGCCCGGGATCACGCCGGTGTGCGTGGCCAGCCACTCCGTCGCGGGCATCGTGAACTCGCTCGTCCCGTCGCCGATCGCGGTCGGGCGGGTGCCGGTCAGGTGGTGCATCGGCGGGGGCACCATCCGCCCGGCGATGCCCCACTCCATCTGCTCCTTGCCGGACAGCCCGAGCATCTCCGGCGGGTAGAACGCGCCGCGGTGTGGCTCGTCGAGGATCACGCGGGGAGACTATTCGCGTGCCCGAGCTGCCCGAGGTCGAGTCCCTCGTGAGATATCTCACGGAGCGCGCGGTCGGCCGCGTCGTCGCCCGCGTCGAGCCGGTCGCGATCAGCGCGCTGAAGACGTTTGACCCGCCGGCCCACTCGATCCAGGGCCTGGAGGTGACGGGCGTCACCCGGCACGGCAAGTTCCTCGACCTCGACGTGTCCGGGCTGCACCTGGTGATCCACCTGGCCCGGGCCGGCTGGCTGCGCTGGAAGGAGAGCCAGCCCGCGCTGCCGGCCCGGCCGGGCGGCAAGAACCCGCTCGCGTTCCGGGTCGTCCTCGACGACGGCTCGGGCTTCGACCTCACCGAGGCCGGTACGAAGAAGGGCCTCGCGGTCTACGTCGTCCGCTCGCCGGCCGACGTGCCCGGCGTCGAGCGGCTCGGCATCGACGTGCTGTCGCCGGAGTTCACCGCCGAACGCCTCGCGGACCTGCTGAAGGACCGCCGCACGCAGGTCAAGGGCGCGCTCACCGACCAGTCGCTGATCGCCGGCGTCGGCAACGCGTACTCCGACGAGGCGCTGCACGCGGCCCGGCTGTCGCCGTTCAAGATGGCGTCGTCGCTGGCGCCCGACGAGGTCGAACGCCTCCACGACGCGCTGGTCTCGGTCGTCACCGACGCCGTCGAGCGCAGCAAGGACCTGCCCGCCGGCGAGCTCAAGGCCGAGAAGAAGAGCGGCCTGAACGTGCACGGCCGGACCGGCGAGCCGTGCCCGGTCTGCGGCGACACCGTGCGGGAGGTGTCGTTCGCGGACAAGTCGCTGCAGTACTGCGCGACGTGCCAGACCGGCGGCAAGCCGCTCGCCGACCGGCGGCTGTCACGCCTGCTGAAGTGAGCGGAGCACGCAGAACTCGTTGCCCTCGGGGTCGGCCATGACGACCCACGTCACGTCCGGGGCCTGGCCGATCGAGACGCGGCGGGCCCCGAGCGACTCCAGCCGCGCGACCTCCGCCGCCTGGTCGTCGGGGCGCAGGTCGAGGTGCAGCCGGTTCTTCACGGTCTTGCCGTCGGGCACCCGCAGGAACAGCAGGTCGATCCCCTCCACGGGCGGCTCGACCGCGACCTCGTCGTCGCTCTCGACGGTACGCCGCCAGTCGAGGGCCGCGGCCCAGAACTCCGCGAGGCCGTGCGGGTCGTGCGCGTCGACGGTCACGCACTGGATGCGAAGGCTCATGTCGCGCGACTCTGCCACCATTCGCGGCATGAGCATCCCGAGTTTCCGCGTGACCGAGGTGCCCGACGGCGCGTACCTGCTCGACGTCCGGGAGGACGACGAGTGGCGGGCGGGCCACATCGAGGGCGCCGTGCACGTCCCGATGAGCGGGCTCGTCGCCCGCGCCGACGAGGTGCCGAAGGACCGCGACGTGGTGGTCGTGTGCAAGGTCGGCGCCCGGTCGGCGCAGGTCGCGGCGTACCTGCGGCAGC
Source organism: Mycobacteriales bacterium (assembly GCA_036382875.1). Lineage (GTDB taxonomy): Bacteria > Actinomycetota > Actinomycetes > BP-191 > BP-191 > BP-191. The sequence goes on along the minus strand of DASVPJ010000005.1, from coordinate 29,395 downwards.
AGGGCTGGGAGAACGTCCGCAACCTCGACGGCGGCGTGGTGGCCTGGGTCCGCGAGGGCCGGGCGCTCGTCAGCGAGACCGGGGCGGAGGCGACGGTCCTGTGATCAAGAAGGGCGAGGGGACGGTCCTCTCCCGGGTGCAGTACGCCCGGCTGGTCGAGACGCTGCGCTCGCTGTCCGACGAGGAGTGGGCGGCGCCGACGGACTGCACCGGCTGGACGGTGAAGGACGTCGCCGCGCACGTCTACGGCAACCTCGAGTGCGTCGCGACGCCGCGGGAGTTCGTGCGCCAGGTGCGCGAGGGCCGCAAGCTCGACCCGAAGAACCCGTACGACGGCCTCAACGCCTACCAGGTGTCGTACTACTCGCCGCTGTCCGGCCCCGAGATCACCGAGCGCATCGTCGCGCTGGCCGAACGCGCGCTGCGCCACCGCGCCCGCACGCCGTGGCTGCTGCGCAACGCGATCCGGCCGAAGCTCGACGTCGCCGGCCGGGTGCCGATGTCGTTCGTGCTCGACACGATCTACACGCGCGACACGTACATGCACCGCGTCGACGTGTGCCGGGCGACCGGCCGCGAGCTGGTGCTGGACGACATCGAGAAGCGGATCGTCGAGGACATGGTCGAGGAGTGGGCGGACCGGCACGGGCAGCCGTACCGGCTGACGCTGACCGGCCCGGCCGGCGGCACGTACGCCGGCGGCACCGGCGGCCCGGAGCTCACCTGCGACGCCGTCGAGTGGACGCGGATCAACAGCGGCCGCGCCACCGGGGAGGGGCTGCTCGCCACCCGCGTGCAGTACTGAGTCCGCTCGGGACGGCGCTCCCGACGGGACCCGCCGCCAACTCGCGGCGAAGGATCGGCCACACCCGCGCGTATTCCGGGTGCGCCCCGCCCAGCCGGGCGCGAAGGGGGTGCCCGATGACGACGTACACGTTGCCCGGCCAGCGGCTCGCTCCGGACGGCCCGGCGGGGGAGCCCGCGCTCGTCCCGGACACGTGGGGGACGGCGCTCGACGAGCTCTGCTCGACGGTGTTCGCGCGGCCGCACCTGCGCATGCCGCAGCTCGCCGCGCTGCGCGCGCACGACGCGGCGCACGGGTCGGAGTACGTCGCGACGCTCGCCGCCTGCCTCGACTCGCTCGGCAACGTCGCCGCCTCGGCCGAGCGGCTCGGCGTGCACGTCAACACGTTCCGGTACCGGATGCGCCGGCTCGCCGAGGTCGCCGGCGACGACCTCTCCCGCGCCGACACCAGGCTGGTGCTCGGCCTCGAGCTCGCGGCACCCGCCGACCTGGCCACCGCGCCGGCGCCGCCGGTCGACGTCGACGCGCCGCAGTGGCGGTGGCTGCCGCCGGACGCGCCGGTGGTCGTCGCGGCGTTCCGCGTCGTGGGCGACGACGACGACGCGCCGTGCCGGCTGGCGCGGATGGTCGCGCTGTCGTGGGACGCGTTCCGGACGTCGGCCTGGTGCGACATCACCGGCCACACCGTCTACTCGGTGGTCGCGGCCGGCTCCGCCGCCGCCGCCGACACGGTGACGGCCACCGTCCGCCGGATGGTGCGCGAGGCCGAGTCGTCCCTCGGGCTTCGGGTGCTCGCCGGCATCGGCCCGGTGGTCGCGGGCGTGCGCGAGGTCGAGGCGTCGCGGCGGCTCGCCGACGAGGTGCTGCGCGCCGTGGCCGACCGGCCCGGCGGCGACCACGTCGCCTCGCTGGACGAGGTGCGCACGACCGTCGTGCTGCGCGCGTTCGCCGCGGCCGCCGCCGAGTGGCCGGACGTCGACGGCGGCGCGGCCGCGCGGCTGGCCGCGCACGACGCCGAGCACGGCACCGCGTACGCGGCCACGCTGCGCGCGTACCTCGAGTGCTTCGGCGACGTCGCCGCGGCCGCGGCGCGGTCGTACGTGCACGTGCGGACGTTCCGCTACCGGCTGCGCCGCATCGAGGAGCTGTCCGGGCTGCGGCTCGACGACCCGACCGGCCGGCTCGCCGCGCACCTGGAGCTGCGCGTCCGGCACTAGCGGTCCGCTAGAGGTCCGCGGCGACCTTCTCCTTCAGCCCGTCGATCGCGTCCCACGTGTTCACGTGCATCGCCGCGGTCACCCGGCCGTCGCGCCGCCAGAACGCCACGAACGCCTCGTCGTCGCCCTCCAGCGTCACCTCGTCCGCGGGCGCCGAGTGGCCGACGTACTCCATGCCGAGGTCGTACTGGTCGGAGAAGAAGTACGGCAGCCGGTCGTACGGCTCGTCGGCGCCGGTGGCGTTGCGGCCGGCGGCGGCGCCCTGGTTCAGCGCGTTCGCCCAGTGCTCGACCCGCAGCCGAGCGCCGTACCGCGGGTGCCACGCGTTCGCGACGTCGCCGGCCGCGTACACGCCGGGCGCGCTGGTGCGCAGCCGGTCGTCGGCGAGGATGCCGTTGTCGACGTCGAGGCCGGACGCGGCGGCCACCTCGACGTTGGGCACCACGCCCACGCCCGCCACCACGAGGTCGGCCGACTCCACGTCGCCGCCGTCGAGCACGATGCCGTCCCCGGTCACGGCGGTGACGCCGCGGCCGAACCGCAGCGCGACGCCGTGGCGTTCGTGCAGCCGCGCGAACACGTCGCCGACCTCCTGGCCGAGCACCCGGTGCAACGGCCCCGGCGTCGGGTCGACGAGCACGACGTCCGCGCCGCCCTGGCGCAGCGAGGCGGCGACCTCGCAGCCGATCCACCCCGCGCCGATCACCGCGACGCGCCGGACGTTGCGGGCGGCGTAGCGCAGCGCGACCGCGTCGTCCACGGTGCGCAGGTAGCGCACCCGCTCGGCGCCGGGAACGCCGAGCCGGCGGGGCGACGTGCCGGTCGCGACCACCGCGGCGTCGTACGCGAGCTCGCGGCCGTCCGCGAGGAGCACCACGTGCGCCGCCGGGTCGAGGGCGGCGACACGGGTGCCCGTCAGGAGGTCGTACGGCGGCTCGGCGTGGACCGGACCGGACTCCGCCTCGCCGCGCAGCACCGCCTTGGACAGCGGCGGGCGCTCGTACGGCGCGTGCGGCTCGTCGCCCACGACGACGACGTCCCAGCCGTTCTCCGCCGCGGCTTCGGCCGCCTTCGCGCCGGCCAGCCCGCCGCCGACGACGACCAGGCGGCTCACGACCCCACCCGCGCGAGCGCGAAGAACTCCGCACGCGACCGCGGGTCGTCGCGCAGCAGCCCGTGCAGCGCCGACGTCACGGTGCGCGAGCCGCCGGCGCGGACGCCGCGCAGCGACATGCAGAGGTGCTCGGCCTCCAGCACGACGCCGACGCCCTTCGGCGCCAGGTGCTCCTGCAGCCAGTCCGCGACCTGCTTCGTCAGCCGCTCCTGCACCTGGAGGCCGCGGGCGAACTTCTCCACCACACGGGCCAGCTTCGACAGGCCGAGGATGCGCTCGCCCGGCAGGTACGCCACGTGCGCGACGCCGGTGAACGGCAGCAGGTGGTGCCCGCACAGCGAGTGGAACGGGATGTCCCGCGCGATGACGAGCTCGTCGTAGCCCTCCTCGTTCGGGAACGTCGTGAGCGAGAACGCGGCCGGCGTCAGCAGCTCGTGGTACGCCGCCGCGACCCGGCGCGGGGTGTCCTTGAGGTGGTCGTCGTCGACGTCCTGGCCCAGCGCCGCGAGGAGGTCCGCGACCGCGCGGGCGGCGGCGTCGAGGTCGATCGCCGGCCGGGTGTCGACCAGTGCGAGCGTCATCAGGTGCTCCTTCTAAGAGTGAAGGAACCTGACGGTAGAGAGGCGGTCACTGTTCCGTCAAGCCAGATGTGTTTTAGACTTGGCGGATGGACGACCTCGCCGCCGTCGCGGCGCTGGACCAGCCGGTGCGCCGGGACCTCTACGACCTCGTGCGCGACGAGTGGGTCGGCCGGGACGAGGCGGCCGCGACGCTCGGGGTGCCGCGGTCGGTGGCGGCGTTCCACCTCGACAAGCTGGCCGGTGCCGGGCTGCTGGACGTCACGTACGTGCGCCCGCCGGGCCGGTCGGGCCCCGGCGCGGGGCGCCCGGCCAAGCGCTACCGCCGGGCGGCGCGCGAGGTCGCGGTGTCGCTGCCGGAGCGCCACTACGAGCTGGCCGGGGCGATGCTCGCCGACGCGGTGTCCGACGCGGCCGCGCACGACCGGCCGGTCGGCGAGGCGCTGGCGGACGCCGCCCGCGCGGCCGGCGAGGCGATGGGCGCCGAGGTGCGCGGGTCGCTGCCGCTGCGCGCGACGGTCGCGGCGACCCGCGAGGCGACCGTGGCGGCGTTGCGGCGGCTCGGCTACGAGCCGCGCGTCGAGGGGCGCGACGTGGTGCTCGCGAACTGCCCGTTCCACGCGCTCGCCGAGCGCCACCGCGAGCTGGTCTGCGGCATGAACCTGCGGCTCCTCGCCGGCCTGGCCGAGGGGCTCGGCGCGGCCGAGCGGCTCGCGCCGCGGCTGGCGCCGGCGCCGGGCCGCTGCTGCGTCCGGCTACGCGCCTAGGAACCGCGCCACGTCGCGTTCCTCCTCGCGCAGCACCGAGGGGTCGAGGTCGCGGAACGGCGCGAGCGCGACTCGCCCGCGGTCCCAGGTCCACGTGGCCACGGCCTCGCCCCCGACGAGCGCGCACGGCCGGAACAGCCCGTTGTCCGTCACCAGCCGCCGCGCCTCGCCCCCCACGACGTCGTCGCGCGACGCCCAGCCGAGCAGCAGCGGGTCGAACGCGCCGAGCAGCCGCGGCGGCGACCCGGCGTCGCGCCGGCGCGGAGGGGTCGCGTCCCGCAGCGCCGCGCGCGCGTCGCGCAGCGGCAGGCCGCTCCACTTCGCGAGGTCGCGGTCGCCGGCCGGGCCGTGCCCGTCGAGGTAGCGCTGCCCGAGCCGCCGCAAGGCCCCGTCGCGGTCCACCGGCGCGGCGTCCGGGAGCCAGCCCGCGACGAGGACGTACGCCTGCTCCCCGCCGCGCAGCGGGCCGCGCACGCAGTGCCCGCGCAGGCTCGCGAGCGCCAGCACGTGCACCAGTGCCTGCCCCTCGGTGCGCACGCCCGCGCGGGCCACCGCCTCGCGCAGCTCGCCGCGCGTCCGCGGCCCGTGCTCGAGCGCCCGTACCACGGCCGCGACCCCGCGGTCGGGGTCGGCCACGCCCTCCTGCGCGAGCCGGCGCGCGTTGCCGGTCAGCAAGGTCGGCGCGGTCAGCGCGTGCAGCCACGGGTAGTCCCCGGCGAGCACGAGGTGCAACGTCCCGCGGTTCAGCCAGGTCACGACGCACTCGCCCGCGTCGAGCGACGCGTCGACGTCCCGCGCGGTCAGGCCGCGGGACCGCGCGCGCACCGCGAGCCGGAAGCCGCGCGGGTCCTGCGCCTGCACCGCGAGCAGGCGCTCGACCACGCCGGCGACGCTCGTCGCGCGGCGGCCGGCGAGGAGCTGCGCGGCGAGGCGGCGCGGGTCGGCGGGCATCAGCGGCTCCGTTGCCGCCACAGCTCGCGCACGTCGGCGACCGGGCCGAGGTGCGCGAGCTTGGCCGGGTTGATCACCGACCGCACGCCGGTGACGGCGCCGCCGCTGACCTCGAACGCCAGCACCACGACGACCCGGCCCGCCGGGTCCGTGGCCACCGCGCCCGGCTGGCCGTTGACCCGCGCGAGCCGCACCGCGAGCCCCGCGTCGCGCGCTTGCCGGCCGCTCGCGGCGAGGACCCGCGCGACCTTGTCGCGGCCGGTGATCGGGCGCGGCCACGACGGCGACCCGCCACCGCTGTCGCCGGTGACCACCGCGTCGTCGGCGAGCAGCGCGACGAGCCCGTCGACGTCGCCGTCGAGCATCGCGGCGACGAACCGCCGTGCCGCCGCGCGGCCGCGGTCGTCCGGGTCGAACCGCGGCCGCCCCTCCGCCACGTGCCGCCGCGCCCGCGCGGCGAGCTGCCGGCAGTTCGCCGCCGTCTTGCCGACGATCCCGGCGACCTCCTCGAACGGGTAGCCGAACACGTCGTGCAGCAGGAACACCGCGCGCTCGACCGGCGACAGGCGTTCGAGCAGCAGCAGGAACGCCATCGACAGGGTGTCCGCCTGCTCGGCGTGCCGGGCCGGGTCGTCGTCCTCCACGACCGGCTCGGGGAGCCACGTGCCCACGTACGTCTCCCTCCGCGCCCGCGCCGACGTCAGCGCGTCGATCGCGAGCCGCGTCGTCACCGCCGACAGGTACGCCCTCGCCGACTCGACCGCCGTGCCCGCCGCGATCGCGCGGGCGTAGCGCAGGTACGCCTCCTGCACGACGTCCTCGGCCTCCGTGACGCTGCCGAGCATCCGGTACGCGATGCCGGACAGCAGCGGCCGCAGCTCCTCGAACGCCGCCGCGCCGTCGCCGCTCACGCCAGCGTCCGGAACCCGTCCCGCCATGTCGACCATCGTGGCGCCCAGCCGAGCTCGCGCCGAGCCCGGGCGTTCGACGCGCCGCGCTGGGTCGTGGACATCGCGACCGCCGCCTCGCCGGCGAGCAGCCGGGCGAGCGCTGCCGGGACGCGGCGGGGCGGCTTCGCGCCGGTGCACTCCGCCAGGTACGGCAGCCACTCGGCGACCGGCGCCGGCTCGTCGTCCACCACGTTGAACAGCCCCGTCGCGTCGCCCTCCACCGCCGCCACCGTCGCGCTCGCCGCGTCGTCGGCGTGCAGGAACGACCACACCCCGGCCGCGTCGCCGACCAGCGGGAACCGCCGCCCGCGGACCGCCTCGACCATCGCGTCGGACGCGCCCGGGCCGTACAGCAGGCCGTAGCGCAGCACCGTGCCCTCCAGGTCCGCCGACGTGACGGCGCGTTCGAGGTGGCGGATCGCGGCGAGCGACTCCCGCTGCGCCGGCGGCACGTGCTCGGTGAGCGGCTCCTCCTCCGTGGCCAGGCCGTCGCCGGGCGGGTTGGTCCACCCGGTGAACGACTGCACGACCGCGCGGCGCACGCCGGCCGCGGTCGCCGCGGCGAGCAGGTTGTCCACGCCGGCCGTGCGCAGCGCGTTGGTCCCGGCGAACGTCCGGTCGAACCGCCGCAGGTCCGCGATGCCCTGCAACGCCGTCATCTCGTGCACCACGACGTCCGGCCGCGCCTTCGCCACCGCCTCGCCGACCGCGACCGCGTCGAGCCCGTCCAGCACGACCGGCTCGGCACCGGCGAGCCGGATCGCGTCCGTCCGCCCGGGGGAGCGCGTCGTGCCCACCACCTCGTGACCGCGTCCGGCCAGCAGCGCCACCAGGCGCCGGCCGACCACGCCGGTGGCGCCCGCTACGAACACCCGCATCTCGATCACCTCCGCCGTACCTGACGACGCGGCGGCCGCGAATGTGACACGTCAGACGTTCGTGGCCCCCGGCGGCACGTCGCGCGGCAGCGCCGCCGCGCCGTCACCCGCGCTCGCGCCGCCCGGCGCCGCCGCTGCTCCCACGGTGTAGCAGGTCATCGACAGCGACCCGTACGCGCAGCCGTCGATCAGCACCTCCGGCAGCACGCCCGCCGCCGCGGCGAACCCGGCGACGTAGAGCAGCGGCAGGAAGTGGTCGGGCGTCGGCACCGCGTGCGGCCAGTCGGCGCGGTCCGCCAGCGCGGTGACCGCGGCGGGGTCGGTGGTCATCAGCGCGCGGGCCGCCTCGTCGAACGACCGCGCCCAGTCGTAGCCGTTGTCCGGGAGGGACGGGTCCATCCGCGGCAGGTTGTGCACGACGTTGCCGCTGCCGACGACGAGGATCCCGCGCTCGCGCAACGGCGCCAGCCGCCGCCCGACGTCGAGGTGGTACTCCAGCGGCTCGACGGCGTTCAGCGAGAGCTGCACCACCGGCACGTCGGCGGCGGGGAACGCGTGCGCCAGCACCGACCACGCGCCGTGGTCGAGGCCCCACGAGTCGCGGTCCAGCCCGCACCACACCGGCGCGAGCGCGTCCGCGACCTCCGCCGCGACCTCCGGCGAGCCCGGCGCCGGGTAGTCGAACGCGAACAGCTCCTCCGGGAAGCCGTAGAAGTCGTGGATCACGCGCGGGCGGTCCATCGCGGTGACGGCGGTGGCGTTGACGTACCAGTGCGCGGACACGACGAGGATCGCGCGCGGCCGCGGGCACGCGGCGCCGAACGCCCGCCACGCGTCGGTGTAGCGGTTGCGTTCGAGGGTGTTCAGCGGGCTGCCGTGGCCGAGGAACACGGCCGGCATCGCCGTCATGACAGCGCGTCCAGGATCGTCTCCACGTAGCGGCGGTGCTCCCACTCCTCGTTGAGGATCGCGCCGAGGACGCGCCGGACCGGGAAGCTCTCGGGCTCGGGGTAGCCCGGCTCCTCGACCGGCGTCGTGGACCCGGCGAGCGCCTCGTCGGTGAGGTCGGCGAGGTAGCCGCGCACCGTCGCCATCCGGTCCGCGCGCAGCGCCAGCACCTCGTCCAGCGACGGCCGCGCCGCGCGGTCGCGCGGGACGCCGGGCACGTCCTCCATCTCGTCGTGCGGCAGGTCGAGCGGGTGCCACGGCCTGGGGTCGCCGAGCAGCGCGCGGCGCACCCAGGCATCCGTGGCGAAGACCAGGTGCCGGAGGTTCTCGATCACCGACCACTCGCCGTCGACGCGTTCGTGCAGCCGTTCCTCCGGCAGCGCCCGCGCCCGCGCGACGGTCTCCGCCCACCGGGCCTCGACCAGCTCCCACGCCTCGCGGAAGCCCTTCGCGTCCTCCGGGCGCATCTTCTCCCGGCCCGGCCAGCGCCGGTCGAGCTCCGCCTCGACGTACGCCGTCACGTCGACGCCGTTGACCCGGAGGTTGGTCACCTCGCCGTGGATCTCGACGTCGTGCACCCAGGCGCCGCGGACGACGACGCGCGAGAGGTCGACGTTGCGGAAGCGGGAGCCGGCGAGCGTCACGTCCTCGAACGTGGAGCCGGCGAGGTCCTGGTGCGCGAACTCGGCCACCCGCGCAGCCTCGCGCGACCGGCCGCACGGCCGCAACGCCGCGCCGCGGGAGGTGGCGGCAGGATCGCGGCGGCGCGCGACGAATCCTCCGGCTCCCCGCCCTGCCTACCGCCCGGAGCCCCCATGCCCGTCTCGTCCCGCCGCGCCGCCGTGACGGCGGTCGCGACCGCCGCCGCGCTGCTCGCGTCCGCCCTGCCGGCGCACGCCACCGACACGATCGACCGCGAGTACACCGGCACCGTCGACGCCGGCGACGTGTGCGCCGAGAGCCGCAACTCCTCCGGGTGGGGCTACCCGCTGGGCGTGTCGTTCGACCCGCTCAGCACCGGCGCGCTGTCCCGCATCGTGCTGCCGTTGACGCCGTACCTCGCCGGCGCCCCCGCCGTCACGATCGAGGTCCACGAGAACAGCGGCAACAACCCGGGCGAGTACGTGATCGCGCAGGCGACCGTCCCCGCCGCCACCGTCCTCGCCGGCCCGGCCGGGCCGACCGGCACCGGCCACCTCGTCGACGTCGCGTTCGCCCAGCACCCGGTGCTGCGCCGTGGGGACCGGTACTTCGTCGTCGTCCGGGTCGCCGACGACCCGGCGGGGACCTCGCGGTACTGCATCCCGCGCACGACCTCGTCGCTGGCGCAGGTCCACGTCACCGGCTTCGACAACTGGAACGTCACCGGGTGGGGCACCCCGCCGTCCGACCCCGGCCACGTGCTCGTGCTGGCCGACCACCTGACGACGGCCGCCACCACCCTCACCGTGTCGTCCTGGGTCAACCCGGCGCCGCTGTCGTCGCCCGTCGTGCGCTACCGCGCCGGCCTCACCGCCGGGGGCATCGCCGTGCCGGGCGAGCTGGTGACGTTCACCGCCGGCGGGCGGACGCTGTGCACCGTGGCGACCGACGGCAACGGCGTCGCCGAGTGCGACGGCCTGGCCGGCCGGCCCGAGCCGGACGGCTTCGACGTGACGTTCGCCGGGACGGCGTTGCTGCTGCCGTCGACGGGGCACGGCAGCCTGGTCGGCTGAGCCGGCCGCTTCACCACGACGAACGACGAGAGCCCGGGTCGCACGCGGCCCGGGCTCTCGCGTGCGCGCGCTCGGAGCGAACGCCCGGGTGCTCATGGGACCGCCCGGCGGTAGTCCGGATGCGAGGCTCCCCATGCCCCGGTGTAGCTATGGCGTTCGGGACCATCTGCCCGCACCCTGAAGGCCGGACGTCCCGCCCCCACAGACTTCACGGCCCGTTCTCGGGCCGTTTCCCGGTTGCCGCCCGAGTGTGGGCAACCCCTGCCTGAAGGACTCGAACTCATGGTCATTCGGCTTTTCCGCGTCACCGGCGCGGCCCTGCTTGCCGCGGCGTGCCTCGTCTCCGTGGTGGACGCCCACGCGGACGACGCCCCCTCCGACGTCGCGGCCGCGGCGCACTACCGCGAGGCACTCGGGCTGGACGACTCGACCGCGACGATCACCGCCGCCGCCAACCAGGACGCCGGCCGGGTCGCCGCCATGCTGCGCGAGTTCGGCGCGCCGCTGCTGCCGGCCGAGGAGGCCGTCCTGCGGCACCGCCAGGAAGCCTCGCTGCAGGGGCACGAGGCTCTCGTCGCGTGGCTGAACAGTCACGGCCGCGGGTCGTTCGGCGGCGAGTACATCGACAACCAGGCCGACCGTTACGTCGTCCTCGCGACGGACGACGCGGCGGCGACGGCGATGGGTTCCGCGATCCGCGCGGCCATGAGCGACCCCGCGATGCTCGACGTACGCCGGGTGACGACCCCGCTGTCCGCGCTCGACGACGCGCTCGCCACGCTCACCACCAGCTTCGACTCGCTCGCGCTCGCCGGGGTGGACATCGCCGGTGCCGCCGTCGACGTCGCCGGCAACCGCCTCGACGTGTCCCTCGCGGCCCCGAGCCCGGCCGCCCAGAGCCTCGTCGCGAACGTCCTCGGGCCGGTCTCGTTCTTCACCCACGTCACCGGGCCGAACCTGCCGCGCGCCACCAAGGCCGACGTGCTCGACGCCCCGCCGGTCCGTGGTGGTCAGAGCATCAAGAGCCCGTTCCAGGGCACGGACGGCAACACGTACCTCGGCTACTGCACCACCGCGTTCGTCGGGTACAACCAGACCGGCGGGTCGTTCCTGAGCAACATCGTGACGTACTACGCCCTCACCGCCGGGCACTGCGGCAAGGTCAACGGTGCCTGGACGCAGGCGAGCTACGCGGTCGGCACCGCGGCGCAGAGCACGTTCACGCAGTCGAACCCGGCCGGTGACTCCATGATCATCAACGCCAAGTACGGCGACGGCAGCAACCAGGTGTTCGAGAACTACTCGAGCACCCAGCGCGGCTACGCGTACATGAACAGCGTCGCGACCGGTGGGCAGGCCAACGTCGACGTGGTCGGTGCCAGCGTCTGCCACGCCGGCGCCACGACGACGTACCGGTGCGGAACCGTCTACGCCACGAACGCGTCTATCGTTTACGCGGCCGACCCGCTCACCGGCCAGCCGAAGACGACGCTCACGCGGATGAGGGAGTCGACGAACTTGTACAGCGACCACGGCGACAGTGGCGGCTCCATCGTCCACAACGACGTCGCCTACGGCGTCCTCAGCGGCGGGCCCGACTCCAACCTGTACATCACGTACTGGACGCACGTCCGCAACGCGATGAGCGCGGTCGGCCTGCAGTCCATCAAGACGACGGCGCAGACGCAGATCCCATGAACGATCGGTCGACGCCGCGGCGTGCGGGGCAGCTCGGTGCCGCACTCGTCCTTGCGGTCGTCCTCAACGCCGGGTGCGGCGAGGACGTCGAGGACCTGGCGAGCCCGCCCGCATCGCGGACGCCCGCCTCGGCGAGCCCGTCGGCGAGCGCCGCACCGACCGCCACGCCGCGGTGGTTGACCGAGCTGCGCAAGGACTCCGCGCACTACGGCGGGGACTACGTCGACCACGACAGGGTCTACATCGGCGAGGTTCCGGCGGGGTCGCTTTCCGCGACCCCGCCGGGGCGCGAGGCCACGGCCGCCGGAGCACGTTTCGTCACCGTCCGGTTTCCCCAGGCCACGTTGCAGCAGGTGCTCGAGTCGATCACGGACGACCGGCTCGACGACTACGGGCTCTACCTGATCGCCGCGCGCATCGACCCGAAGTCCAACCAGGTCAGCGCCGAGGTCGGCGACATCGCCAGCAACGGCCAGCAGCCGCCCGCGCAGTCGACCGTGACGAGCGCCCAGAACGCCCTGGCCCAGGGCCGGCCCGGGATCCTGACGCTGACCCCGTCGACGGGCCACCTCTCGCCTCGCTAGGCGCGGCCCGGTGCGGGCTCGGCGATGTGCGGGCCCGGGTCAGGCGCCGCCTCCACTTCGTGCAGCCACGCCCCGCGTACGACGATCCGCGAGAGGTCGACGTTGCGGCAGCGGGAGCCGGCGAGCGTCGCGTCCTCGAACGACGACCCGGCGAGGCTCTGGAACGCGAGCTCGGTCGCGCCCAGAGCCTCGCGCGGGTCATGTCGTCCCGCCGAGAGTGGCGTTCAGCGTGAGGTCAGGGAGTCCAGCCGAACGTCGTCGACGTCGACGACATCGTCGTGTACATGCTGCACTGCTGGTCCCACGTCCACTCGGCGAACTGGGGCGTCAGCAGGTTGAACGTCGGCCCCCAGATCTTGATGTTCGTGAAGCGCGCCGCCCCGTTGGCCGGCAGCATGTTGCACCCGCTCGCGCCGTACGACTCGAAGGCGCCACCGAACGCGAGGCGGTACGACTTCCCGGCCGTGACGTCCAGCCGCGTCTGCTTGTCCGACGTCGTGTCGGTCGCGACGATCGCCCAGTGGCAGTTCGCGCCGGTGGAACTGCACGTGTTCGCCTCCATCTGGCCGTAGATGGTGTGGCCCGGCGTCGTCGTGAACGGCGAGCTGTAGAACATCCGCCCGTCGCCGATCACGTACCAGCTCGCGACGGTGTAGAAGTTCCCGCCGAAGGCACCGTTCGACCCCCATTGCAGGACGGGCTGGATGATGTCGGTCATGTCGGCCGGCTCGAAGGCCGAGAAGAAGTAGTTGAGCGCGCCGTTGACGCTCGGCGCCGAGGGCACGGCCAGGTCGGAGTACAGCCGCCGGAACCAGCTCGGCGCAGACCAGGCCGACGCCTTCAGCCAGCCGTTGGTGGTGGGCGCCTGTACCGCCGTCGAAGGCTTCTTGATGGTGCCGTACGCGCACCTCGGCACGACCGTCGTGGCGCGGCCGACCACGATGTTGCCGTTCCTGTCGACCGACCCGCCGCGCGCGACCTCGTGCGTGCAGGTCTTGTGCGACAGGCCGAACGGCGTCTTCACCCAGTCCGGAGACGACACCGCCTCCGCATAGCTGGGCATCCGCGACGGCGACGGTTCCGCGGGCCGCGCGGACGCCGCGTCCGTCGTGACCGCAATTGTCGCCATACCGACCAGAAAGACACCAAAAAGCATACGCTTCGCGCGCATCGTCCCCACCCCTTGCCGCCGGGTTGAAGCGGCTGTCGTTTGCGCCGCGCGATTCGCGACGCTGACCCGATTCGCGCGGGCATCGTAGGCAGGCAGCGGGGCCGGCGTCCGCGTTATGGCAGAAGTCGTCGGCCGACACACGTGAGGAGGTTCAATTCGGCAGGGCTGCGGCCACTTCCTGAGCAAACGTGCGCATCACTTCGCCCGATCAGCCTCTCTTACTGCACCGCCGCGGCACGTGTGGGTGCACTGCTGCGAGATCCGTTACACGGCCTCAGCATCCACCCCGAACCGCGCCGGCCGGAGGCGAACGTCCGCTCATGCCGTACCGGGCAGGGAGACCGCCACGAGGGCAGGTGGCGGCGAAACCACGTACTCGGTCGCGAGCTCGACCGGTAGCGTCCGATTGTGCTCGCGCCACCAGATGACGTCTCCGACAGCGAGGTCGCGGCAGCGGTCGAGCAATGGTGGAGGACCCCCGCTACGTCGATCGACTACCTCGCTGTGGGTTTCGGTAGTCACCACTGGCGCACCGGCGAGCTCTTCGTGACCGTGGACGTGCTCGACGACCGGCGGCATCGCAGCGCCGACACTGTCGACGACGTGTTCGCGCGGCACAGCGCCTCCCTCGCGGTCGCCACGCATGTGCCGTTCGCTGTCGCGCCAAAGCCGTCCGTCGACGGCACGGCCGTGCGACGCCTCGACCACGGCCACTCGATCGCCGTCTACCCCTTCGTAGACGGGCGGTCGCACGACTACGGGAGCTATGTCGATGCGACACACCGCTCCGCCGTGCTGGACCTCGTGGTTCAGTTGCACGGCCTCCCGCTCCACGACGCTCCCGTCGACCCGCTCGAGGTGCTGTTCGCGGACAATCTTGAGCGGGCGCTGACCGAGTTGGACCAGGAATGGGACGCCGGCCCGTACGGCGAGCGCACTCGCGACCTTCTGGCCACGCACCGCGAGCCGCTTGCGCAGCGGCTGGCTCTGCAGCGCGAACTCGCCGCGCGCGTCTCACGCGACGGGTGGATCCTCACGCATGGCGAGCCGCACGCCGCGAACACCATGCTCCTCTCCGATGGCGACTGGCGGCTGATCGACTGGGACACCGCGGCAGTCGGCCCGCCGGAGCGCGACCTGTGGATGCTGGGCGAGGACGCTTTCGACGACTACGCCGGATCGAGCGGCCGCGCTGTCGACCGTGACGTCGTGGCCCTCTACGAACTGATGTGGTCGCTGACCGAGGTTTCGCTGTACACACGGCGGTTCCAGCGTCCACACACCGGCGACGCCAACGACATCGAGTCCTGGGACAACCTCGTGCACTACCTCGCCTAACGGCGTGCTCCTCAGCTGTCCAGCAACGAATGGAGCACCGCGAGGGGACGTGGGGCTCCGCAGCCGGCGAGAGCCGCTCCGGCAACATCCTCATCTGCCGCAACGGGAGCGGCGGTGAGCCGGGCCGGTCGGCGGTGAGCCGGCGCGGTCGGCGCTGCGTCGACGCGGTCGGGTGCCTGCCACGGCGAGCGCCAGTTCAGGCGCGTGTGATCAGGCGCAGAGGGTCGATGAAAGCGCTGCTTTCCCTCGGGTTCTTCCCTCGACTCAGCTCTACACGGTCGTCGTGCCGGCCGTGGCGAGGGACGCGGCAGAGAAGATCGCGTCCGTCGTCGCACTCCCCACGCGCGTGGGGAGCCCGTGTTATCGCGGACGTTAGCGCGGAGCACCTGAAGTGAAGATCACGAAGGCAAAACCGCAGGTCAGACGAGCGCGCTCGGAGGGACTCGAACCCCCAACCTTCTGATCCGTAGTCAGATGCTCTATCCGTTGAGCTACGAGCGCGGGTGCTCGCACATGGTAGCGGAGCACGCGGCCCCGGCCGAACCGGAAACCGGTGGCCAGGTGGCTAGCCGGGTGACCGTGGCCGTGTCGGGACGAGATTGTTCCTTGCCGGGTCGCGCGCGCGGCTGCGACCGTCCCCGCCACGTGGGCAGGCGGCAGGGTCTGCCCTCCCCCTCAGAGGAGTCCCTCATGCGCATGCGCTCCGTTCTCGTCGCCGGCCTGGTGGCCGCCGCGACGTTCGCGGGCAGCGGTACCGCTCAGGCCATCCCGCCGATCCCGAGCTCGATGAGCTCGCTCGGCGACTCGATCACGCGCGGGTTCAACGCCTGCGGCTGGTACTCGGACTGCACCGACCGTTCCTGGTCGACCGGCGGCTACGCCAGCGTCAACAGCCACTACCTCCGCATCAAGGCGAAGAACGCCGCGATCACCGGCCTCAACTTCAACGACGCCCGCACCGGCGCGAAGATGTCCGACCTCAACGGCCAGGCGCAGACGGCCGTCAGCCGCGGCGTGCAGTACGTGACGATCCTGATGGGCGCGAACGACGCGTGCACCAGCAGCGAGTCGACGATGACGTCCGTGGCGACGTACCGCGCACAGCTCGACGCCGCGCTCGCCACCATCAAGAACGGCCTCCCCAACGCCGCCGTCTTCGTCGGCAGCGTGCCCGACATCAAGCGGCTGTGGTTCATCGGCAAGGACAACTCCTCCGCGCGCTCGGCGTGGAGCGGCTTCGGGATCTGCCAGTCGATGCTCGCGAACCCGCAGTCCACGGCCCAGGTCGACGTCGACCGCCGCGCCCGCGTGCAGCAGCGCGTCATCGACTTCAACACGCAGCTCGCGCAGGCGTGCGCGAACTACGGCGCCAACTGCAAGTTCGACAACAACGCGAACTTCAACTACCAGTTCGTCCTCAGCCAGGTCTCGTCGTGGGACTACTTCCACCCGAACACGGCGGGCCAGCAGGTGCTGGCGAACATCTCGTACGCCGCCGGCTTCGGCTGGTAGCACCCGCCGGGCCGCGCGGTACCTGCCACCGCGCGGCACCCGCGGGGCGACCCATCCCCTCGAAGAACGGAGCCCTCTCATGACCCGCTCGCTCGTGCTCCGCAAGGAGACGCTCAGCACGCTCACGTCCGACGAGCTCGCCGGCGTCAACGGCGCCGACGTCCAGGCGACGCCGCTGTGCGTCACCGGCGCCGCGCTGTGCCGGCTCAGCGACCAGGCGATCTCGCTGTGCGGCTGCCTGACGAGCTACTGCTCGGTCAACTCCTGCTGAAGCCGAACGCCCGCCCGGGCAGGACCGGGCGGGCGTTCGCGGGGGACGTGCTAGCAGACGGTGAACGTCGGCAGCGTCAGGTCGCCGCCGTTGACGACCATCGTGGCCGAGCAGACGGTGACGGTGGTCAGCGCCTCGTCGGTGGTGTGCGGGATGTACGCGTCGACCGGCTGCGCGACCAGCGGCGCGGTCTCGTACGGCGCGATGCCGATCGCCGCGCACGGGTTCGACGCGACGGGCTGCACGAGCGACACGCAGGTGAACTCGTCGGTGGTGAGCGAGCCGACGCCGACCTTGTACTTGTGCACGTACGCGACGACGTCGCTCACGTGCACGGTGTCGTAGTCGACGTTCGGGACCGCGACGGGCCCGAGGACGGGCGAGCCGACCTCGATGCAGTAGCTCACGGTCGGCGTGTCGCAGCTCGGCAGGTCGTCGGCGTCGACGATCTCGCCGACGTTCGGCAGCGGGTCGATCCTGGCGATGTCGCGGACGATGATCGTGTTGATGCTGATGCCGTCGGCGGCCGACGACGGAGCCGCGGCGACGACCACGGCGGCACCGGCCGTCACGGCGGCCAGGGCGGCGTTGCGCAGGCGCTTGCTGAAGCTGGGCATGCTGGGAACCCCTCCTCCCTCGCGCGGATCGCGAGACGTCCTGGGAGAGCCGCGGGCGCGCGGCGCGGGTTCGCGGTCCGCGAGGTTCTTCCGCACCGCACAACGCCCGCGGCGCCCGGCGCGGCGTGGGACGCGATTCGGGTGGGTAGGGCGGTGGCAGCCCCACCCGTCCGCCCGGGCGACAGTGGCGACAGGAGGCGCGTGCACCCGGTCCTCTTCACGGTCGGCGACGTCGCCGTGCGCAGCCACGGCCTGTTCATCGTGCTCGGCGTGCTGGCCGCGCTCGTGGTGTTCGCGCTGGAGGTACGCCGCCGCGGCGCGTACGACGAGCGGCTGCTCGTCGTCGTCGCGCTCGCCCTCGTCGGCGGCGGGCTCGGGATGCGCGCGTCGGGCCTCGTCCGCCACCTCGACCCGTCGGAGAACCCCGGCGTCCTCGACGGCCTGCGCTACGGCGCGAAGAGCATCCTCGGCGGGCTGGCCGGCGCGTACGGCGGCGCGCTGCTCGGCAAGCGGATCGCCGGCTACACCGAACGCACCGGCGACCTGTTCGCACCCGCCGTGGCGCTGGGCATGGCGATCGGCCGCATCGGCTGCTTCCTCGCGGACGCGCCGGGCCGCCCGACGGACCTGCCGTGGGCGGTGCACGTCTCGCCCGCGAACGCCGCCGCGATCCCGTACTGCCCCGGCTGCGCGTCGGGCGCGGGGATGCACCCGAGCTTCGCGTACGAGATCGCGTTCCACCTGCTCGCGTTCGCCGCCCTGGTGTGGCTGCGGCGGCGCGCACTGCCGCCCGGCGCGACGTTCACGCTGTACCTGGCGGCGTACGGCGTGTTCCGATTCGTGGTGGAGTTCACCCGCGCGAACGAGACCGTCTGGCTGGGACTCACCCGGCCGCAGTGGTTCCTCGTCCCGACGCTGGCACTGTTCGCCTGGCAGGCGTCGCGGACGAGGCGCCGCGGACCCGCTCTGGCCTGGGAGGCCGCATGAACGGCGACGAACCTCGCGGCACCGGCCGCGGCACCCGCCGCGGCATCGCGATCGGCATCGGCGTGGTGGTCTTGGGCGTCATGCTGTCGGGCGGCGGCCACCTGCCGGACGAGCTCCTCATGCCGCTGGCCGTGGTCCTCGCGGTCGGCTCGCTCGCGCTCATCATCCGTGGCGAGCCGCTCTGGCGGGGGGTCGGGATCGGGGTGCTGATGGGCTTCGGCGCGATCCTGCTGTTCCTCGGCGCGATCGCGTACATGTGCGCGACGTCCGCATGAACGCCGGGATGCCGCTGCGCGAGGCGGTGGTGCGCCGCTACGTCTCGGCGTACTGCCCGCACTGCCACGACACGACGCCGGTACGCGGGGTGGCCCGGCTCGCCGGCGTGCTGGTCGAGCAGGACGGCCGGGTGTGGCTCGACCGCGGCTGCCCCACCCACGGCCTGGTCCGCACGCTCTACGACGAGGACCCGCGCATCCTCGACTGGCTGGAGCAGTGGACGGCGCCGACGAAGCAGCACGGCGTCGACGCGCCCGGCAGCTACGAGCCGGTGCCCGGCGGCTACCTGCGCGGCCTCGGCGAGCTGCAGACGCAGCACACCTGCATCCTGCTGCAGGACGTCGTGGAGACCTGCAACCTGCGCTGCCCCACGTGCTTCGCCGACTCGTCGCCGGACCTCACCGGCGTCGTCCCGGTCGAGGAGGTGCTCCGCAACCTCGACCAGCGGATCGAACGCGAGGGCGGCCGCCTCGACGTGCTCATGCTCAGCGGCGGCGAGCCGACGCTGCACCCCGAGCTGCCGCGGCTGCTCGAGGAGGTGCGCCGCCGCGACGTCGTCCGCGTGCTCGTCAACTCCAACGGCATCCGCATCGCGCGCGACGACGCGCTGCTCGACGTGCTGGCGGATCACCGCGACCGGGTCGAGGTCTACCTCCAGTACGACGGCTCGTCGGCCGAGGCGTCGCGGCACCACCGCGGCGCCGACCTGCGCGAGCTGAAGGCCGCGGCCGTCGCGCGGCTGTCGTCGCGCGGGGTGTTCACCACGCTCGTCATGACCGCGGCGCTCGGGGTCAACGACGGCGAGATCGGCGACGTGATCAGGGTCGCGCTGGACACGCCGTACGTCGGCGGGGTGGCGATCCAGCCGGTGTTCGGCTCGGGCCGCAGCGCGCCGGTCGACCCGTCGGAGCGGCTGACCCACACCGGCGTGCTGCGCCGGCTCGAGGCGCAGACCGGCGGTGAGGTCACGTGGCGCGACCTGACCGCGTTGCCGTGCTCGCACCCGCACTGCTGCAGCGTCGGCTACCTGCTGCGCGACGACGCGGGCCAGTGGCGCTCGCTCGTCGCGCTGGTCGGCGCGGAGCGGCTGCGCGAGCACCTGGGTCTCGTGGCCAACCGGATCGCCGACCGCGAGGTGCCGCGCGCGCTGCGCGCGTCGGTCCGCGAGTCGCTGCTCGGCCTGCTGTCGGAGCAGAGCAGCCTGTCGCACCCGACGATGGGCGACCTGTGGCGTGACGTCTGCGAGAACTGCGACCTCGGCATCGGCACGCTGCTGCGGCTCGCCGCGTCGCGGCTGCCGGGCCGCCAGGAGGCGCTGCGCCGGATGCTCGGCGAGCGCGTCGTGCGCATCACCGTGAAGCCGTTCATGGACGTGCACACGATGATCGAGGAACGGCTGCTCCAGTGCTGCGTGCACGTCGGCACGCGCAGCGAGACGCAGGACCAGTGCGCGCCGTTCTGCGCGGTGCAGGCGTGGCCCGAGCTCGGCGCGCAGCGCCTGTCCGCCGCCGGCCGGCGCGCCCTCCCGCTCGTGGAGGCGCGGTGAACGACCCGCTGCGGCTCTGCGTCTACACGACCGTCGCCCTGCTGGCCTGGCTGGTCGGGCCGGTCGTCGTGGTGGCGTTCGCGGCGCTCGGCGTAGGCGCCTACGCCACCGCCCGGCGAGGCGGGCTGACCCGCAGCAAGTGCGTCCTCCGCGACACCCGCCTGGTGCTCGCGTACCTGTCGCTCGCCGCCACGGCGGGCGCGGTCGGCGTGGCGTTCCAGGTGTCCCGCTGGGTCGGATGAGCGGACCGCCGGACCGGACGGACTGGCCGGTCGTCGTCGCGGGTGGCGGGCCGACCGGCCTGATGCTCGCGGCCGAGCTCGCGCTGGCCGGGACCGACGTCGTGGTCGTCGAGCGGCGGGCGACGCAGGAGCTGCCCGACTCGCGGGCCGGCGGCCTGCACGCGCGCACGATCGAGGTGCTCGACCAGCGCGGTGTCGCCGACCGCTTCCTCGCGGAGGGCACGGTCGCGCAGGTCGCCGGGTTCGCCTACGTTCGGCTGGACGTCTCCGACTTCCCGTCGCGGCACAACTACGGGCTCGCGCTGTGGCAGAACCGCTTCGAGCAGATCCTCGCCGGCTGGGTCGAGGAGCTGGGGGTGCCGGTCCTGCGCGGGCGCGAGGTGACCGGCTTCGCCCAGGACGAGAGCGGCGTCGACGTCGCGCTGTCCGGCGGCTCCTCGCTCCGCGCGGGTTACCTCGTCGGCTGCGACGGCGGCCGCAGCGTTGTCCGCAAGGCGGCGGGCATCGACTTCCCCGGCTGCGACCCGTCGACCAGCTACCTGATCGCCGAGGTCGAGATGGCGCGGGAGCCGGAGTACGGGCTGCACCGCGACGAGGTCGGCGTGCACGCGCTCGGCCGGCTCGAGGACGGGCGGGTGCGGCTCGTGCTGCGCGAGCCGTACGACCCCGCGGCGGCCCCGCCGACGCTGCGCGACGTCAGCGCGGCGCTCGTCGCGCTCTACGGCACCGACTACGGCCTGCGCGGCGCGACGTGGGTGTCGCGGTTCACCGACGCCGCGCGGCAGGCGGCGGCGTACCGCGCCGGGCGGGTGCTGCTGGCCGGCGACGCCGCGCACGTGCACTCGCCGATCGGCGGCCAGGGCCTCAACGTCGGCGTGCAGGACGCGGTGAACCTCGGCTGGAAGCTCGCGCAGGTCGTCGGCGGCACGTCGCCCGAGCGCCTGCTCGACACGTACCACGCCGAACGCCACCCGGTCGCCGCGGCCGTCCTGCGCGACACCCTGGCGCAGACCGCGCTCGCCCGGTCCGACCCGCGCCTGGACGCGCTGCGCGACGTGCTGACGGACCTGCTGGGCCTGGACGAGGCGCGCCGGCAGGTCGCCGGCCGGATGTCGGGGCTGGACGTCCGGTACGACCTGGGCGCCGGCCACCCGCTGGTCGGCCGGCGGATGCCCGACCTCGACCTGCGCACCGCGGCCGGGCCGGTGCGCGTGTTCGCGCTGCTGCCCGAGGTCCGGCCGGTGCTGCTCGACCTGGGCGAGCCCGGCACGCTCGCCGCCACGCCGCGTTCCGACCGGGTGCGGCTGGTCGAGGCGGCGTACGAAGGGCCGTGGGAGCTGCCGGTCGTCGGCACCGTGCCCGCTCCGGCCGCGGTGCTGATCCGACCGGACGGCTACGTCGCGTGGGCCGGCGACGGCACGCCGGCCGGGCTCCGCGAGGCGCTGGACACCTGGTGCTGACGCGTCACGACCCCGGCGCGGACGGCGCGGCGGAGTCGGGCAGCCGGACGACCGAGAGCCAGAACCCCTCGAACGACTTCACCACGTCGAGGAACTCCGACAGCTCGACCGGCTTCGAGATGAAGCAGTTCGCGCCGAGGTCGTAGGAGCTCGCGATGTCGCGGTCCGCCGCCGACGTCGTCAGCACGATCACGGGCAGCCGGCGCAGCGCGGGGTCGGACTTGATCTCGGCCAGCACGTCGCGCCCGTCGAAGCCGGGCAGGTTGAGGTCGAGCAGCACGACGCCCGGGCGCGGCGCGTCGGCGTACTCGCCCTCCCTGCGGAGGAACGCCAGCGCCTTGTCGCCGTCGTCCACGACGTGCAGCGTGTTCGCGACGCGGCCGCGGCGCAGCGCCTCGGCCGTGAGTCGGACGTCGCCGGGGTTGTCCTCCACGAGCAGGATCTCGATCGGCGCCGTCATGCCGGCACCTCCACGACGTCGGGCGCCGCGACGAGCGTGACGCGGAACACGCTGCCGCCGCCCGGTGCCCCCTCGGCCCACACGTCGCCGCCGTGCAGCTCGGCGATCCGCTTGCACAGCGCCAGGCCGATGCCGTTGCCGTCGTACGCCGCCCGGCCGTGCAGCCGCTTGAACATCACGAAGATCCGTTCGCGGTGCTTCTCCTCGATGCCGATGCCGTTGTCGGTCACCGACAGCGTCACCTGCGACCCGGTGGTCCGCGCGGTGACGCTCACCCGCGGCGGCCGGTCCGGCGAGGCGAACTTCACGGCGTTGCCCACGAGGTTCGAGGCGAGCTGCCGGAGCTGGCCGGCGTCGCCGAGCACGGCCGGCAGCGGGCCGACCGTGACCTCGACGCCGTTGGCCGCGATGAGCGGCCCGAGGTCGTGCGCCGCCTGCGCGAAGACCGCGTCGAGGTCCACGCGGGTCGCCTCCTCGGAGACCCACGAGACGCGGGAGTACGCGAGCAGGTCGTCGATCAGCGTGCGCATCCGCTTGGCGCCGTCGACGGCGAACGCGAGGTACTCGCGGCCGTCGTCGGTGAGCCGGTCGCCGCAGTCGTCCGCGAGCAGCGCGCAGTAGCTCGTCACCATCCGCAACGGCTCGGACAGGTCGTGGGAGGCGACGTAGGCGAAGCGCTGCAGCTCGTCGTTGCTGCGCCGCAGGTCGGCGTTGAGCTGGCGCAGCAGCTCCTCCGCGCGGCGTTGCTGCGTGACGTCGCGGAACGACGCCACCACCGAGCCGTCTACGGCGCGCAGCGCGACGTCGTAGACGCGGCGCGCGCCGTACGTCGCCCGTACGTCGATCGGCGGGTGCGTGGCGCCGGCGACGGTGGCGGCGTAGTACGCGGACAGCGCGGGGCGGTCCGCCGGCTCCACCAGGTCGGCGATCGCCGTGCCCGCCAGCGCGTCCGGCGTCCGGCCGAACGCCTCCGGCCACGGCCCGGCGGCGCCCACGACCCGGCCGTCCTCGGTGGTCAGGCAGAGCAGCTCGCGGGCGGCCTGCGCGAGAACCCGCGCGGTGGACTCCAGCACGGTCATCGGGTCTCCTCGGTACGGCGCGACGCGGGACGCCGCTCGCGCTGCTCGGGCACGTCGCCGCCGACGTACGGCCGCACCGAGACCTCCAGGGCCTTGACGACGGTCGTGCGGTGCCAGCGGTTGCCGCGCGGGGTGTGGAAGTCCTCGGCGTTCAGCGCCGCGGCGATGGTGGTCGGCGAGGCGCCGTCGCGGTGCAGCGCGAGCAGCCGGGTGAAGCCGTGCACGGCGGACAGCCCGGCGAGCTCGTCCTCCCCGCGGCCCTGACCGCGTGTCGGCCTCGCCACCGCGTTGCGGAACCGCCCGCGCGCCTGCCGCGCCGCCAGGCCGGCGACCTCGTGCGCCGGCACCGCCGGCGACCACACGTAGCCCTGCCCGGCGTGGCAGCCGAGCCGGCGCAGCAGGTCCGCCTGCTCCTTGGTCTCGATGCCCTCCGCGATCGTGCGGACGCCGACGGCGCGCGCCAGGTCGCTGATCGCGGCCACGATCGCGAGGTCGTCGTGGCTGTCCAGCATCCGCTGGACGAACGACTGGTCGACCTTCAACGTCGCCACCGAGAACCGCCCGAGGTACGCGAGCGCCGAGTACCCGGTGCCGAAGTCGTCGATCGCGACGCCGATGCCGTGGTCGCGCAGCCACACGAGCAGCCGGCGCGTCTCGTCCGGGTCGTCCATCAGCCCGGTCTCGGTGAGCTCGAGCACGAGCGAGCCCGGTGGCAGCCGGACCGCCGCGACGGCGTCGGTGACGAACCGTTCCAGCGCCGGGTCGCGCAGGCTGCGCGCGG
This sequence comes from Mycobacteriales bacterium, assembly GCA_036382875.1. Lineage (GTDB taxonomy): Bacteria > Actinomycetota > Actinomycetes > BP-191 > BP-191 > BP-191. Next base: position 5,450 of record DASVPJ010000005.1, on the reverse strand, counting down.
TGACGTTGACGGAGACGTAGCAGTCCGCCGGCACGGCGCCGGCGGCGCGCAGCTCCGCGATCCGCGTGGTGCCGGTACGGATCGCCCAGCGGTCGAGCACGCCGGACAGGCCCAGCTCGTCGGCGAGCGCCACGAACTGCTCCGGCGGCAGCGCGCCGCGCCGCGGGTGGTTCCAGCGGGCCAGCGCCTCCAGCCCGAGCATGGCACCGTTCGTGAGGTCCACGATCGGCTGGAAGTAGAGCTCCAGCTCGTCGCGGGCGAGCGCGTCGCGCAGGTCGTTGGACAGCTCCAGGCGGTCCGCGGCTTCCTGCGCGAGCGTCTCGTCGAACATCGACATCCGCGCGCGACCACGCGCCTTGGCGTCGTACATCGCGGTGTCCGCCGACCGCAGCAGCGTCTCGACGTCCGACGGCGGCGCGAGCGCGATGCCGATGCTGGCCGAGACGTGCAGCCGCTGGTCCTCGACCTCCACCGGCCGGCGCAGCGCGGCGAGCACGCGGTGCGCGGTGGCGCTTGCCGCCGTGATCGAGCCCTCGCCGCAGACGACCACGAACTCGTCGCCGCCGAAGCGGGCGACGGTGTCGTCCGCGCGCACGGCGGAGGTGATCCGCGCGGCCACCTCGACGAGCACCTTGTCGCCGGTCTCGTGGCCGGCCGCGTCGTTGATCATCTTGAAGTGGTCGAGGTCCACGAACAGCACCGCGACCGTGTCACCGTGCCGCCGGGCCCGCGCCCCCGCCTGCGCCAGCCGGTCCGTGAGGAGCTGCCGGTTCGGCAGGCCGGTCAGGCCGTCGTGCAGCGCGGAGTGGCGCAGCTCGCCGAGCATCCGGTTCCGGTCGGTGATGTCCCGCGCGATCGTCGAGGTGCCGGTGAGGTTGCCGTCGCCGTCGTAGACCGGCGAGACGGTGATGGACACCGAGACCCGCTCGCCGTCCTTGCGGGCGCGGGTGGTCTCGACGTTCCGGACCGCCTCGCCGCGCGCGATGCTGCGCAGCAGCAGGCTGGTGTCGTCGGCGTCGCCCTCGCCGATCAGCATCCGCATCGACTGCCCGCGCACCTCGCTCGCGGTGTAGCCGAGCAGTGCCTCGGCGGCTTCGTTCCACGTCGTGATGACGCCGTCCGGCGTGGTGCCGATCACCGCGTCGGCGGTCGAGGAGACGATCGCGGAGAGCCGGCGCATCTCGTCCTGCGCGAGCGTGCGCTCGGTGACGTCGGTGCAGACGGTGATCGTCGCCATCCGCTCGCCGGCCGCGTCCCGCAGCGCGGTGTACGTCAGCGCGGCGTAGCGCGGCCCGGCGCCGTGCGCCTGCGACGCCTCGGCCGACCAGGCGCGGTCCGCGTCGAGGGCGGCCGCGCGTTCGGCCCGCTGCTCGGGCGTCCAGTCCACGCCGACCACGGCGTCCACGTCCTGGCCCCGGGGCTCGTCGCCCGACCAGCCGAACATCGCGGCCGCGGCGCTGTTCCAGTAGACGACCTGCCCCCGCGGGTCGCTCGCCACGATGGCCTGGCCGGCGGCGTCGAGCAGCGCCGCGTGGAACCTGATGTCGCGCTCCGCCTCGATCCGCTGCGTCACGTCGCGGTACGACGTGACGACGCCGTACCGGTCGGCCGGGTCGGCGTCGCTGAGCGGGTGCGCGTCGACCTCCAGCCACGTGCGCGGCCCGTCCGGGCTGACCACCCCGAGCAGCACGCCGGTGACGGACTCGCCGGTGCGGCAGGCGACCGCGTACGGGTACTCGTCCGGCGCGACGAGCGACCCGTCCAGCCGCAGCACCCGCCAGCCGGCGCGGGCGGCGTCGCCGCTCGGGTCGTCGAACGCCCGGCCCAGCAGCCGGACCGCCGCCGGGTTCACCGTCACGAGCCGGGCGCGGGGGTCGTGCACGGTGACGCCCTCGCCGAGCCCGGCGAGCACGTTGCGCGCGAACGACTCGCTGCGCCGCAACGCGGTCCGGGTCCGGCTGCGCTCGACCGCGAAGTCGACGGTCTTGCGCAGCATCCGCGAGTTGAGGTCGGCCTTGTGCAGGTAGTCGTCGGCGCCGCGCTTCACGGCCTCGACGCCGCGTTGCGGGTCGGAGTCGCCGGTCAGCACCACGACGGGGACGGTGGGCGCGCTGCGCCGGATCGCGTCGAGCGCCTCGAATCCCTCCGCGTCGGGCAGCCCGAGGTCGAGCACCGCGCAGTCGGGCGGTGCCGCGGCCGCGTGGTCGGTCGCGTCCTTCAGCGACTCGACCCAGACGACCTCCAGCCGGCCGCGGCCGGTCCCGAGCGCGTACTTGATGAGGCCGGCGTCACCCGGGCTGTCCTCGATGAGGAGGACCTTCATCGGGCGGTGGTCGGCGAGGCGGAGCGCGGACGTGACCATGAAACCCCCGTGCGGTGGGCAGCCGGGTGTCTCCAGCCGCTCGTGTCCGCCCAGTCTTCGCCAGGGACGCCGCCGCGACCATGACTAGAAACCGTCAAATCCGACCAAGGACGCATGTCCCCCCACACCGTCCCATCCGCCCAGGAACGTCGTCCTTTAGTGCCAGCCGGAGGCGGGCCGTTGTGCCCCCGCCGAATGCCCTAGAGCACGCTCCACCGCGCGCGCGGGCTGGTCAGCTCGGGGGCCGTGGCGATCGCGTGCGCCACCGCGCGCGGGTGCCAGCGGCGTTCCTCGGGGTGGGAGAGGCGCTCGGCGTTCAGCGCGGCGGAGATCGTGTAGAGCGACGCGCCGTCGCGCATCAGCGACCGGATCCGCGCGACCACGACGGGGTCGAGGGCCGGCGCCGGGCGCGCGGCCCGCCGGACGCGGCCGGACGTCGCCGCGGGGACGTCCGCCCAGGACGGCCGCGCCGCCGGGACGCCGAGCAGGAACCCCTGCGCGACCGGGCAGCCGAGCTGCGCGAGCAGCGCGCGCTGGTCGTCGTTCTCCACGCCGACCGCGACGGCGTCGATGCCGATCGCCGCGGACAGGTTGAGCAGGCCGGCGACGATCGCGTCGTCGTCGTCGTCCCGCCCGAGCCCCGCGACGAACTCCCGCCCGATCTTCATCATCGAGACGGGCAGCCGCTTGAGGTAGACGAACGACGCCGCGCCCCCGCCGTCGAACGCGATCCGCACGCCGAGCGACGCCAGCTCCGCCAGCGTCGCGGCGACCCCGTCACGGCGCGCGGGCACCGCCGACTCGGCGACCTCCAGCACCAGGCGTTCCGGCGCCAGGCCGGCGTCGGCCACCGCGGCGCGGACGGCGCCCACCAGCCACTCGGACTCCAGTTCGCGCGCCGACAGGTTGACCGCGACGTACGGCCGCGCGGCGCCGTCCCAGCCGGCCGCCGCCGCGCAGGCGTTGCGCAGCATCCACTCGCCGACGAACGGCAGCAGCCCGCTCGCCGTGGCCGCCGGGAGGAACGCGTCCGGCTGCACCAGCACCCCGTCCGGCGCCCGCCAGCGCACCAGCGCCTCCGCGCCGACGACCACGCCGTCCGCGAGCCGGACGGCCGGCTGGAACTCCACGACCAGCGAGTCCGGCGACACCCCCTGGCGCAGCGTCCGGGTCAGCTCCAGCCGCTGGTCGAGCCTGCGCTTGAGCGCCGGCGCGAAGACCTCGACCCCGGCGATGCCGCGCGCCTTGGCCTCGTAGCGCGCCAGGTCGGCGTCGCGGACCAGCTCGTTCGCGCCCGCCGTCGCCGACGCCGCGACGCCGGCCGTCGCCCCCAGCGTCCAGACCCGGCCGTGCACCTCCGTCGGCTCGCCGACCACGCCCAGCACGTCCTCGCCGAGCCGGCGGGCCGCGTCGGCGTCCGGCACGCCGCCCCGCAGCACGCCGAACGTGTCCGGCCCGAGCCGCGCCACGACGTCGCCGGGGGCCATCGCCGAGCAGAGGCGTTCGGCGACCGCGCGCCGCGCGGTGTCGGCGGCCAGGTGGCCCGCCTCCCGCCGCACCGCGCGCAGCTCCTCGACGTCCACCACGACGAGTGCCGTCCGCCCCGGGTGCGTCGTGCGCAGCGTCGCCAGCAGGTCCGGCAGCGCCGCCCTGGTGGGCAGCCCGGTGAGGTGGTCGCGCCGCGCGTAGAGCGCCAGCTCGTCCCGCGCCGTGGTCAGGTCGGTGACGTCCTCGGCGACGAGCACGATGCCGTCGACGGCCGGGTCGTCGAGCAGGTTCGTCGGGGTCAGGCGGTACCAGAGGGTGCCGCCGACGGCGTCGAAGCCGCGCACCACGATCGGCTCGTGCGGCCCGGGCCGCGCCGCGAACGCCGCCAGCGCCGAGCGCACGAACGCCCGGTCGTCGTCGTGCACCATCGCGAACGCGCTCTTCCCGATCAGGTCCTCGGGGCGGCGGCCGCCGGGCGTCGCGTCGCGCGGGCTCACGTACGTGATGACGCCGTCGGCGGTGCAGATCAGGTACATCTCGCCGGCCCGCTCGACCAGCGCGCGGAACCGTGCCTCGCTGGCCGCCAGCGCCGCGCGGGTCTCGGCCAGCGGGCGCAGGTCGCGGACCGCGACCGCCGCCGACCGCGGCGTCCCGCCGGCGTCGTGGATCGGTGAGACCACGACCGAGACGGGGACCGGCGTGCCGTCCTTGCGCAGCCGGACCGTCTCGAACGACGGCGGCGCGGTGCCCGACGTGGCCGCCGTCGGGGCGAACGTCGCCTCGCCGGCCCGGTCCGCCGGGACCAGCACGCTGACCGGCAGCCCGACGGCCTCGTCGGCGGTGTACCCGAAGAGGCGTTCGGCGGCGGGGTTCCACAACGTGATGCGGCCGTCCCGCGCCACCTCGAAGATGGCGTCCTGCGCGGCGAGGACGATCGCGGCCAGGCGCTGCGCGGACGCGTCGTTCGGCATCGTTCCCCCGTGCCTCCCTGGACGGGGCAACGCTAACGCATCAGGCCGTCCGGTGACGCCCGGGCGCCGCCGGCCGCCACAGCAGCACGAGCATCCGCAGCGCGACGGCGGCGACGACGGCGGACAGCAGCAGCGAGCCGCCCCCGCGCGCGACCAGGTCGGCCAGCCGCCCCGCCGTCGCGGACGACCACGCCACGTCGTGCACCGTGCTGCGCGAGGCGTTGAGCAGCCACGGGTCGGCGCCGTCGTTCGCGTCGCCCTTCGTGCGGACCAGCACCTCGCCGTCCGCACGTTCCACCGCGACGACGCGGTGCACGACCGGTGCCCCGCCGGGCGCGCCGTACGGCGCCGGCGGTACGAACATCACGACGTCGCCGACCGCCAGCGACCCCGCGTCGGCGGGGCGCGACAGCACGGCCGCGCCGGCCGGCACCGTCGGTGCCATCGAGCCGGTCAGCACCCGCGACACGCGCACCGTGCCGGTGCGCGCCGCCACGCTGAGCAGCAGCGCCGCGGCGGCGGCCAGCAGCAGCGCGACGCCGGCCACCCGGCGCGTCGCCGAGACCACGGTTGCCATCGAGCCTCCTTCTGACGAGGGACCGGCCGTGCCCCGCGGGGGACTCCGCGGG